>NZ_JASOER010000026.1:0-21488 GCF_030212665.1 Pauljensenia sp. UMB9872
CCATATATAGACCCGATTTAGCTAACCTGAGCAGCAAGAACGTCTGAGCTCAGACACACTTTTTGCTACTTAACCCTGAACAAGCGCAGTGAGCTCCGAGTAGCAGGATGCCCTAAAAACACTTGTGGCCCCGCTCCACAAGGAGCAGGGCCACAAGCCAAGAAAACGAAGAATCAGCGCTTCGAGAACTGCGAAGCCTTACGTGCCTTCTTGAGGCCTGCCTTCTTACGTTCAATGACGCGTGCGTCACGAGTCAGGAAGCCAGCCTTCTTGAGTGCCGGGCGGTTGGCATCGCGGTCGATCTCATTGAGAGCGCGCGAAATGCCGAGGCGCAGGGCGCCTGCCTGGCCGGAAATGCCACCACCGTTGATACGGGCGACAACGTCGAAACGGCCATCAAGGTCAAGAAGGACGAACGGGGACTTCACGAGCTGCTGGTGCAGCTTGTTCGGGAAGTAATCCTCGAGGGTGCGTCCGTTGATCTTCCATTCGCCGGTTCCGGGAACCAGACGAACACGGGCAACGGCCTCCTTGCGGCGACCAAGGCCCGCGCCGGGCGCGGTGATGGACTGGCCGGCGCCTGCGGGCGCGGTTTCAGTCTCAGTGGTGTACGAGCTAGGGGCGTTCTCCTCATCCAGCTCGACGATTTCGGTGGTCTCAGCCACGGTTCTCCTCAGTGCTTATGTCGATTATTCAGTGGCACGAAGCTCACTGAGCAACCTGGGTGATCTCGTAGGGAACCGGCAACTGGCCGGCGTGGGGGTGCTCAGCACCGGCGTAAACATGCAGCTTCTTGAGCTGCATACGGCCGAGGCTGGTGTGAGGAAGCATGCCGCGAACGGCCTTCTCAACCGCACGCTCAGGCGACTTGGCCATGAGGTCACGGTAGGAGGTTGCGGTCAGACCACCGGGACGACCAGAGTGGCGGTAGGCCATCTTCTGCTCGAGCTTCTTACCGGTCAGAACGACCTTGTCCGCATTAATGATGATGACGTTGTCACCCATATCCATGTGAGGGGCGAACGTCGGCTTGTGCTTCCCACGAAGAATGGCGGCAACCTGAGCCGCCAGGCGACCGAGGACGACGTTGGTGGCGTCGATGACGTACCACTTCTTGTCTGCGTCCCCAGGCTTGGGTGAATAGGTGCGCACGGGCGTAACCTTCAATTCTTGTCAGTCATGGAGCATCAATCCCCAATGTCAGGATCGTGCTCGCGATGTAACGGTTCGCGCGAGGCGTCAGTTGCAGCTCAACGGCGAGTGGGAATACACCGAGGGCGCTAGCTAACGCACAGCATCATCAAGTCTATCGGGCAGGATTGAGCCGGTCAAAGTTGCTGAGCCTTTGTGTCCGATCCCTCAGTTGCCATGACCACCCCCACCGCGCTTGTTCACCGTACCGGCAACCCGAAGAAAACCGTTCCGGCGATGATTCCGGCCTCGTGAATTGGTGAACAAGCGGGCACGAACGCTGGCGTACCAAGGCAGACTGGGCCTAACTCCCGTCGCCACAACACGAATCGCGACGGGACCGCGCTTGTTGAGCGCGCGAGGCCCACTGATCCGGCGCCGGATAGTCCACTCCCTCCAGAGTCAGTCCGTGCGCAGGAGCAATCGGCGCCGCGCTTGTTCGAGAGCAGGCTTGAAGCAACTCATACGGCCAGTCGACGCTCCGGCGCCCCAGCCCCACTTCAACAAGCGCGCCAACAAGCGAACGCACCATCGAGTGGCAGAACGCATCAGCATCGACAAAACACTCAACAAGCGCAGACTCTGGCGCGCCCTGTTGAGGAGTAAGCGCCCCCGAACGGTGAACAAGCGCGGTTGAAGACGGCTTGAATTCCAGGCGTGTCAGTGTGCGAATCGTTGTGGCTCCCTCGCGTGGCCGGCAGTACGACAGAAAATCATGCTCGCCAAGCAATTGGGCTGCTGCCCGATTCATCAGGTCAACATCTAGGGGGTGTTCAAGACTCAGCACATCAAAACGGCGGAGCGGATCAACTGCCCCGTTCATCAGCCGGTAGCAGTAGTGACGTCCTAGAGCAGAAAAACGCGCATCAAAATCCGATGAAACAACATGCGCCTCGCGGATCACAACATCGGCCGCACCTTTGGGCACATTCAGGGCGCGATCGCGCATCCACTGCCCGTACGCGCGCGCAATCACACCGTTCAATCGGCGAACAAGCGCGGTCGCACAGGCCTCCGCAGTCGGTTCTGCTCCTCGAGGCGCGAGCTTTTCCCACCGCGCTTGTTCAACGTCGAAGTGGGCCACTTGATGGCGCGCGTGCACTCCGGCATCCGTTCGCCCAGCGACCGTCAGCACAGTTGGGCACCGAAGTACGAGGCCTAGGCCAGCTTCAATTTCACCTTGCACGGTTCGTTGGCCTGGCTGGGAAGCCCACCCGTGGAAATTCGTCCCGTCGTAGCTGAGCTCAAGACAGATGCGAAGAATGTGAGGTGCTTGAACAAGCGCAGCGGATTTTTCAACAAGCGCGGTGGAAGCTAAGGGGTCAGAGTTGCTCATAGAGACCACGCGCGCACTCCCCCAATGATGCCTGCATCATTGGGCACGATGATGACATCGTCACCCAGGCGGGCGCGATGTCCGCTTGTAATCAGCTTCGAGTTGCCTCCGCCAAGGTAGAGACGGTCCCACATGTACATGGGACGAAGTCCATCGATGACGCGACGGACGCGACGCGACCAGTGTGCATCTCCGAGTCGTAGCCGTTCGTGTTCCCCGATGTAATCGTCGTAGGTCAGGCCCCAACGGACGAAGCCCTGCGACACTTCAACGTGAGGTGCCAGCACCCCGGAATCAAAGACCGCATTGCCGAGGCCCGTCCCTAGGGTGATGATCATTTCGAGCCCCGTACCGGTAATGACACCGGCGCCAGCAACCTCAGCGTCATTCAAAACCCTCGTGGGCAAGCCAAGAGCTTTTTCGATGCCTCGTCCCATGTCGAAATGGTCCCAACGTTCAACAAGCTCGGGAACCACTTTGGAGCGAGGGCCGGAGCGCGTGATGTAGTGCGGGGTAGCCACAACCACTCCGTGTCGGATCATTCCAGGCATTCCCATGGTCACACGGTTAGCTTGAGGGAGGTTGTTCGCCAGATCCTGCGCGACTTCGATCAAGAGCTCCGGCGGTAGCGGGTACGGCGTAGGGGTACGAATCGCCGGTGCGATCATCGTGCCTCGTTCGTCAACGACGGAGCCTTTAATTCCGCCGCCACCGCAGTCAATGGCGAGCGTCATGGGTTCAGACATGCCACCAACTCTAACGATCCACCACGCTTGTTCACTGATTTAGCCCGAGTTTTCGTCGATTCCCACCGCGCTTGTTCACCGATTAAGTCCGACTATTCGCCAATTCCCACCATGCTTGTTCACCGCCATGGGGTCGCCTGCATACACCAGATAGACGACCTGAGCACGAACAAGCGCGGTCACAAAGAACACCCCCGGCACGAACAAGCAAAGCCACAAAGAACACCCCCAGCTGAACAAGCGCGGTGGGCGCAGACAAAAAGGTGGGGTCGGAAACGCCGATGCGTTTCCGACCCCACCTCAAAAGTGAGAGTCAATCACGGGCAAGCCCGCGACCTAGTCACTCAGCTTCGGGTGCCTCAACCTCGGTCTCTTCGGCCTTGGGGGCTTCCTCAACCTTTTCAGCCGGCTTTTCAGCTGCCTTGGCGGCAGTGTCTTCAGCCTTCTTCACAACAGCCTTCTTCTCGAGCTTCTCGAGAACAATCTCGATGCGCATGAGAGGAGCGTTGTCACCCTTACGGTTACCAACGCGGATGAGGCGGGTGTAGCCACCCTGACGCTCAGAATCGATGGCCGGCGCGATCTCGTCGAAGAGCACGTAGAGTGCTTCCTTCGAGGTGATCTTCTTAGCAACCGTGCGACGAGCGTGCATGTCCCCACGCTTTGCCTTGGTCACGAGCTTCTCGAAGTAAGGCTGCAGAAGCTTAGCCTTGGCTTCGGTAGTCGTGAGTGCACGGTGTTCGATGAGCTGAGTCGCGAGGTTCGCCAGGATCAGCTTCTGGTGTGCCGGGCTTCCGCCCAGACGAGCACCCTTCTTGGGGGTGGGCATTGTGTCTCCTACGGATTAGGTGCGTCCATCGGACGCATAAGGGTCAGATGGACTGTTCGTCGCTGAACTGGACCGAACCAGACTCAGAGGCACCCGGGATCGGCATAACCGAATCCTTGAGTGTCATGCCGAGAGTGGCCAGAGATTCCTTGATCTCTTCGATCGACTTGGTGCCGAAGTTACGAATATCAAGAAGATCAGCCTCGGAGTGGGCGACAAGCTCGCCCACGGTGAGGATCCCACGACGACGCAGCGCGTTGTAAGAACGAGACTGCAGGTTCAGGCTTTCGATCGGCAGAGCAAGGTCTGCTGCGAGGGTTTCGTCGGTGGTCGATGGACCTACTTCGATGCCTTCTGCTTCCTCGTTCAGTTCGCGCATGAGGCCGAACAGTTCAACAAGGGTCTTGCCAGCCGATGCAAGAGCATCGCGCGGAGTGATCGCCGGCTTGGTCTCCACGTCGATGACGAGGCGATCAAAGTCGGTACGCTGCTCAACACGAGTTGCCTCGACCTTGTAAGTGACCTTGACAACCGGCGAGTAGATCGAATCGATCGGAATCCGCGAGATTTCAGCCTGAGGATCCTTGTTCTGCGCTGCGGAAACGTAACCGCGTCCACGCTCAACGGTCAGTTCGATCTCGAGCTTGCCCTTGTCATTGAGGGTGGCGAGGTGAAGATCCGGATTGTGGATCTCAACGCCTGCAGGCGGGGTGATGTCGCCAGCGAGGACGACACCGGGGCCGGCCTTACGCAGGTACATCACGACGGGTTCATCCATCTCAGAAGAGAGGACGATCTGCTTGATGTTGAGGATGATCTCTGCGACATCCTCCTTCACACCTTCGATAGTACGGAATTCGTGGGCAACGCCATCGATACGGATGGACGTGACCGCCGCGCCCGGGATCGAAGAGAGCAGGGTACGACGCAGGGAGTTACCCAGCGTGTAGCCGAAGCCCGGTTCGAGGGGTTCGAGTGTGAAGCGTGAACGGTGTTCGCTGACTTTTTCCTCGGTGAGGATTGGTCGCTCTGCAATGAGCACGTCTTGGTCCTTTCTTCCCGGCGCCCGCCATATGACGCCGGACAGTGGATCCCACGTGAGTGGGACGGAGGGTGTGAGCACGACCGAGTGGTGTGCTCAGACGTGGAGATGCAATGCCGGGCGGCAAAGCATCCCGGTGCGACGAATCAGACGCGACGACGCTTCGGGGGGCGAGCGCCGTTGTGTGCCTGAGGGGTAACGTCCTGGATCGAGCCGACCTCAAGGCCAGCAGCCTGGAGGGAACGGATCGCGGTTTCACGGCCAGAGCCGGGCCCCTTAACGAAGACGTCGACCTTCTTCATGCCGTGTTCCTGGGCGCGACGCGCGGCCGCCTCTGCTGCAAGCTGCGCAGCGAAGGGGGTGGACTTACGCGAACCCTTGAAGCCGACCTGGCCAGACGAGGCCCAGGCGATAACGGCACCAGTGGTGTCGGTCAGGGAAACGATGGTGTTGTTGAACGTCGACTTGATGTACGCGTGACCGTGGGTGACGTTCTTGTTGAGCTTGCGGCGCGGCTTACGAGCGGCACCGGAGCGCGAAGTTTTTGCAGCTGCCATTGTGTTTAACAGTTCCTTCTTCAGTCGTATGAAGAACTATCCGCCGTAAAGGCTGGAAGTTCTTAGGCCTTACTTGGCCTTCTTCTTGCCTGCAACGGTGCGCTTCGGGCCCTTGCGGGTGCGAGCGTTGGTCTTGGTGCGCTGACCATGGACCGGCAGGCCACGACGGTGGCGAAGGCCCTGGTAAGAGCCAATTTCGATCTTGCGGCGAATGTCAGCCTGAACCTCGCGGCGAAGGTCGCCCTCAACCTTGAAGTTCGATTCGATGTATTCACGGAGCTTGACGAGATCTTCCTCGGTGGCGTCCTTCACGCGGACGTCCGGGCTGACGCCCGTCGCTTCGAGGGTCTCGGCGGCGCGGGTGCGGCCGACTCCGTAAATGTAGGTAAGTGCAATCTCCAGTCGCTTTTCGCGGGGGAGGTCGACACCGGCAATACGTGCCATGTTGTTGGTGCTCCAGTTATTCCTCGGAGGTCGTCATCACATCTTCCGGATGAGCCATCCGGCCTCGGCCTCCGAACCGAGGGTCGCGTATTCGCGCTTGATGTGATCCTGTGGGCGGTTGCGCCCGGGTCAGCTACGTGAGGGTTTCAGCCCTGACGTTGCTTGTGCCTGGGGTTGTCGCAGATGACCATGACATTGCCGTGGCGACGAATCACCTTGCACTTGTCACAAATCTTCTTGACACTCGGCTTGACCTTCATGGTTATTCCTCCACCGTCCGTAGACGGTCGTGTCGGGGTTTACTTGTAGCGGTAGACGATACGGCCTCGGGAGAGGTCGTAGGGGCTCAGTTCGACGAGAACTCGATCCTCGGGGAGGATTCGAATGTAGTGCTGTCGCATCTTTCCAGCGATGTGACCGAGCACAACGTGCCCATTGGTCAGTTCCACACGGAACATCGCGTTCGGCAGGGCCTCAACGACCGTGCCTTCCATTTCGATGACGCCGTCTTTCTTTGCCATATCCTCCGTCTGTCCTCTACGTTCTTCGGATGAGTCGTGGCCCAAGGGCCGCGGGGCGCATACAGCACGTACAACACAGTCGACATGCGACACGCCCGAAGATCTACGATACAGCAAAAGCACATCCCTCTGGTAGTCGACTGCACTGTCGACTGCCTCACCTTCGGCACGGTTCATCGACGAGGACCGGAGCACGGGCAGGATTCATCAACAAGCGTCGAGCAGTGCACCGGACGAGGTAAAAGGCCTCGCCCTCCTCCCCCTACTGTGATGCCTTGCCGTTTCAATGACACCGGGAAGCCGCACAGAGCATCATCATTCCGCACCCCACAAGGCATCGTCCGCAACGAAAGCGGCCTCTGTCTCGAAGACATTGATACACTGGGATCGCCTGCCTCAGATCAACAAAGGAGTTGTCATGACGCACAAACTCAGACGGGTGGTGGCATCATGTTCATGAACGGCAAAACATCAACCGGTAGCGCTGTCTGGTGGAACGTCGGCTTCGCCCTCTGTCTCGTAGGCGTCGCATTGAGTGCACCGCGCTGGAACTGGATTTTCTGGGTAGGCGCCCTCGTCTACATCGTCCGCGCCTTGGTCATCGTCGTGAAGAGCTACAGCTCCTCGAAGAAATCAGGACATTCCCCGGACGAACACTCCCCCCGCTAACGGTCGGCTTGGGCTCAGTCGATCACCGATCGCCCAGCCTCCTGATACTCCGGCAGGAGAGTCGCGGGAGTACGGACAAAGGTAAGTGTCCGCGCCACTGTGCACACCATCGTGCTTACAGCGCGCCGACCTCGCCACGAGGAGCAGGGTCGGCGCTACAGTACCCGTGTCAGAGCTCGATCGGTTCGACCCCGAAAGGCGCGAGCCCGGCCTTCCCATAGTCGGGGGCGGTGAGCACGCTGATGCCGTCATCAAGGATCGCGACCGTGTGCTCCCAATGGGCCGCGTCGGAACCATCGATGGTGCGGACAGTCCACTGGTCAGACTCGGTGATCGTCTCGATCGAACCCGAAGTCAGCATCGGCTCGACCGCAAGCACCATACCGGGCTTCACGCGCGGGAAGATTCCACGAGCGTCGTAGTTCAAAACCTCGGGATCCTGGTGCATCGCGGTGCCAATACCATGGCCTGTGTATTCCTCGATGATGCCGGCTTCCCAGCCGAACTCATCGTCATACTTGGCAACGACTTCTTCGACGGCGCGACCGACGCTGGAAATACGACGCCCCTTTTCGAGGGAAGCGAGAGCCGCCCACAGGGACTCGCGCGTCACAACGTCCAGTTCACGGCGTCGCTTCATTGTGGCCTCGTCAACTCCCTGCGGATGAGCACCCAAGCCGCGCTTTCCTGCCATGAAAGACTCGTCATCCACCCACTCGTCACCCACGATGATGGAGAACGCCGCGTCACCGTGCCACTGCTTGCCACCGTGAGACACCCAAGCACCGCAGTCGAAGGAGACGATGTCCCCATCCTTCAGCTTCTGCTTGCCAGGAATACCGTGGACAACCACATCATTCACGGAGATGCAGACCGTGGCCGGGTAGCCGTAGTAATTGAGGAAGTTCGAGGTCGCTCCCCCACGCCTAATCGCGTCGGCGGACACTTCATCCAGTTCAGCCGTAGTCACACCAGCACGCACCGCCTGGCGCAGGCTCGCGTGAATGTCAGCAACAACCAAACCAGCCTCACGCATCCAGCGGATCTGGTCTCGAGTCTTCAACTCAATACGCTGCATAACGGTCAGTTCTTCGCGACAGAATCGAGGACAGCGAAAATACGCTCGGTCACTTCGTCGATCAAACCCGAACCATCAACAACCCGAAGCAGATCACGGTCGGCGTAGTACGCTGCAACCGGTTTAGTCTGCTGGTGGTAGACCTCAAGGCGGTGACGCATGACAGGCTCAGTGTCATCGGTGCGATGTTGTTCCTCGGCACGCTTCATCATGCGGGTCACAACTTCGTCCTCGTCAACCTGGATTTCAAGAACCAGGTCAAGTTTGATGCCGATCTCTGCGCACATGTCGGCAAGCACATGAGCCTGTTCCACGTTGCGCGGGTAGCCGTCAAGAAGGAAACCGTTCGCAGTGTCCGGAGAAGACAGTCGCGCCTTCACCATCGCGTTGGTCACCGAGTCGGGAACGAACTCACCACGGTCGATGAATGCCTTGGCCTGCAGGCCAATCTCAGTGCCTTCAGACATGTTCGTACGAAAAATCTCACCCGTAGAAATAGCCGGAATACTCAGCTTTTCCGCGATACGAGTAGCTTGCGTTCCCTTGCCTGCTCCGGGCGGGCCCAGAAGAACCATGGCGGTCATTGCAAGAACCCTTCGTAGTGATGCTGCTGGAGCTGAGTATTAATCTCCTTCACGGTCTGCAGACCGACACCCACGATAATCAGGAGCGTCGTTCCTCCGAACGGCATCTGCGACTGGGAAATCTTCAGCGGAATGATAAGGAGTGATGGCAACAGGGCAACGATCACAAGGTAGAGCGCGCCGGCGCTCGTGATGCGGTTAATGACATAAGACAGGAACTCGGCGGTCGGACGACCTGCGCGAATACCCGGAATGAAGCCACCGTAGCGCTTCATGTTGTCAGCAACCTCTTCAGGGTTAAAGGTAATCACCGTGTAGAAGAAGGCGAAGAAGAGAATCAGGAGTGCATAAATCGTGAGGTAGACCCACGATCCCTGATGCAGGTTCGCCGAAAGCCACTGAACCCAACCGTCGGTCTGGGCACCAAACTGAGCAATCATCAACGGCAAGGCAAGAATCGACGAAGCGAAGATGACCGGGATAACGCCAGACATATTGATTTTCAGCGGGATGTACGTAGTCGTGCCACCGTACTGACGACGACCGATCATGCGCTTCGCGTACTGAACTGGAATGCGGCGCTGAGCCTGCTCAATGAACACCACGGCAAGCGTGACGGCGAAGAGGAGCAGAAGGATCGCGATCACGGCACCCCACTTGCCAGACTGACCGATGGACAGCATCTGGGAGGGCAGACGGGCAATGATCGAGGTAAAGATAAGGAGCGACATGCCATTGCCGATGCCGCGCTCGGTGATCAATTCGCCGAGCCACATGACCACGCCGGTACCCGCCATCATGATGATGATCATGATAAGGAACATCCACCAAGAGTCATCTGCCAACACTTTCGCGGAACAACCGGAGAACATACGTCCGGTGCGAGCCAATGTCAGTGTCGTCGTGGCCTGCAGGACGCCCAGGAAGATCGTCAGATAACGCGTGTACTGCGTCAGCTTGGCTTGACCAGTTTGCCCTTCCTTATGAAGGTCATCGAAACGCGGAATGACAACACGCAAAAGCTGAATGATGATCGACGCTGTAATGTACGGCATGATGCCGAGCGCGAAGATCGATAGCTGAAGCAACGCGCCACCGGAGAACAGGTTCACGAGGTCAAGAAGATTCGCTTCTTCCTGCTGAGCAAGACATTGTTGAATCGCGGTCGAGTCAACGCCGGGGGTCGGAATGTATGAACCCAGGCGGAACATCGCCATGATAAACAGCGTAAACAGCAGCTTACGACGAAGGTCAGGGGTGCGGAACGCCTGTGCGAATGCACTGAGCAAGGCTTCCTCCTACGGGTAATGGGAATGCTGGAGCATGTGCCCTAGCGACCGTGCCAGACTACCGGAAAAATGGCTCCGTGTAGACATCGGTCTTGGGTTCAAAGGTTCTGCGAGGAACCGTCTATCAGTTTAAGAGATTAAAAGGGGGCGGTCCGGGTTCATGCCGGACCACCCCCCAATCAGTTGTCAGCGTGCAGAAATGGTTCCGCCAGCTGCGGTGATCTTCTCCTGAGCAGAAGCTGACCAAGAATCAACTTCGATCTCAAGCTTGACGGTGAGCTCACCGGTGCCGAGCACCTTAACCGGAGCGCCGTCACGAACCGCGTGCTTTGCGACAAGATCCTCGACCGTCACCTTGCCACCCTTGGGGAACAGTTCCTCAAGCTTGGCAACGTTGACGACCTGGTACTCAACGCGGAACGGGTTCTTGAAGCCACGGAGCTTGGGCAGACGCATGTGAATCGGCATCTGGCCACCTTCGAAGCCTGCTGCCACCTGGTAGCGAGCCTTCGTACCCTTGGTACCGCGACCAGCCGTCTTACCCTTGGAGCCTTCACCACGACCAACGCGGGTCTTGGCGGTCTTGGCGCCGGGGGCCGGACGGAGGTGGTGCAGCTTAACGATCTGCACCTTTTCGCCTGTTGTGGACTTGGAGTCCGCCATGGTCAGTCGACCTCCTCAACAGTCACCAGGTGACGAACCGTGTGAACTGCACCGAGAACGGTCTCGGTGTTCTCACGGACGACACTCTGGCCGATCTTACGCAACCCGAGGGTGCGCAGAGTGTCCTTCATGTTCTGCTTGGCGCCGATCGACGACTTGGTCTGCGTGATCTTGATGTTCGCCATCACTCATTCACCCCCGCGGAAGCTTTTTCTGCCTCAGCCTTTTCAGCCTTGGCACGCTTCTCAGCTTCACCCTCTGCGCGTGCGCGGAGCATCGAAGCCGGAGCAACGCGCTCCAGCGGAAGACCGCGACGTGCTGCAACAGCCTCAGGCTGTTCCAGTTGCTTGAGGGCGTCAACAGTCGCGTGAACGATGTTGATTGCGTTGTCAGAGCCGAGCGACTTGGTGAGCACGTCGTGCACGCCAGCTGCCTCGAGCACTGCACGGACCGGACCGCCGGCGATAACGCCGGTTCCCGGTGCTGCCGGGCGCAGAAGCACGGTGCCGGCGGCATCGTGGCCCTGAACCAGGTGCGTGATAGTGCGACGGATCATCGGGACGCGAATGAAATTCTTCTTCGCTTCCTCAACGCCCTTGGAAATGGCCTGGGGAACTTCCTTGGCCTTTCCGTAGCCAACACCGACGGTGCCTTCGCCATCTCCCACGACAACCAGAGCGGTGAAGGAGAAACGACGTCCACCCTTCACAACCTTGGAAACGCGGTTGATGGTCACAACACGTTCGATGTATTCATTCTTTTCGTTGCCACGACGTGTTTCGCGGTCGCCACGACCATTGCGGCGGTCGCGACGCTCGCCGTCGCCCGAACGCTCAGAGCCTTCCTGACCGTTCCTGCCTCGCT
Source organism: Pauljensenia sp. UMB9872 (assembly GCF_030212665.1). Lineage (NCBI taxonomy): Bacteria > Bacillati > Actinomycetota > Actinomycetes > Actinomycetales > Actinomycetaceae > Pauljensenia > Pauljensenia sp. UMB9872. Next base: position 11,814 of record NZ_JASOER010000026.1, read on the forward strand.
GCGGTGCAGCCATCAGATGATCTCTCTTTCCTTCGATCCGGTCACAGCTCAAGGCCACCCTGGCGGGCAGCTTCGGCGACGGCCGCAACGCGGCCGAAATACTTGTTGCCACCACGGTCGAAGACAACGGCGGTGATGCCGGCTGCCTTCGCACGCTCTGCAATGAGAGCGCCAACCTTGGTTGCCTTTTCGGTCTTCGTGCCAGTCATGGTTTCGACGCCGGACTCGAAGTCGGAGGCAGAAACCAGGGTGTGACCGACGGTGTCGTCGATAACCTGAGCAACGATGTGACGATTCGAGCGGGTAACGACCAGGCGCGGACGCGCCGGGGTACCGTTGATCTTCTTGCGAAGGCGAATGTGACGACGCTTGCGAGCGACGAACTTGCCCTTGCCTTTGACCGTGTACGCCATCACTTACCAGCCTTTCCGACCTTGCGACGGATCGTTTCACCCACGTAGTGGATGCCCTTGCCCTTGTAGGGTTCAGGCTTCTTCAGCTTGCGGATGCGAGCTGCGGTTTCGCCAACGAGTTGCTTGTCGATGCCGTGGACCGTGAACTTGGTCTGCGACTCAACGGTGAACTCGATACCTTCCGGAGCTTCGACCGGAACGGTGTGCGAGAAGCCGAGAGAGAACTCGAGGTTCTTACCCTTGGCGACCACGCGGTAACCGGTACCGGTGATTTCGAGTTCCTTCTTGTAGCCCTCGGTCACGCCGACGATCATGTTCGCAATAAGGGTGCGAGTCAGACCGTGGAGCGAACAGGAAAGGCGCTCGTCGTTCGGGCGGGAAACCAGAATCTGACCGTCTTCAATAGCCACCGTGATAGGGGCTGCGACGGTGTGTGAAAGTTCGCCCTTCTTGCCCTTCACCTTAACGTCTGCACCGTTAACGGTGACGTCGACGCCTGCGGGGATAGCAATGGGTTGCTTACCGATTCGCGACATTGTTCAGCCTCCTACTCACCAGATGTAGGCGAGGACTTCCCCACCTACACCCTTGTCGGCTGCCTGACGGTCGGTAAGCAGACCGGAGGACGTGGACAGAATTGCCACGCCCAGGCCGCCGCGGACCTTAGGCAGGTTGGTGGACTTGGCGTACACGCGCAGACCCGGCTTGGAAACGCGCTGCAGCCCCTGGAGGGCCGCTTCGCGGTGCGAACCGTACTTCAGCGTGATGGTGAGGGTCTTGCCCACGCGGGCATCCTCAACCGAGGTCGAAGCAATGTAGCCCTCTTCGACCAGGATGTTTGCGATCGCGTTCTTCATCTTGGAGTACGGCATGGAAACCGTATCGTGATGCGCACGATTCGCGTTACGCAGACGCGTCAGCATGTCTGCAATGGGATCAGTCATTGTCATTGGGGAAATTCCCCTTCCTCGTCGTGGTTTCTCCTTTTGAGACCTACGACGTCAGTGTTTTACCAGCTGCTCTTGGTGACTCCGGGGAGTTCGCCAGCAAGGGCGAGCTCGCGGAGACAAACGCGGCACAGGCCGAACTTGCGGTAGACCGAGTGGGGGCGACCACAACGGTTGCAACGCGTGTATGCACGAACGCCGAACTTCGGCTTACGTGCGGCCTTGACCTTCAGGGATGTCTTCGCCATGGGTCAGTCCTCCTTGAACGGGAATCCGAGATGACGCAGGAGCGCACGGCCCTCATCATCGGTGGAGGCCGAGGTAACGACGGTGATATCCATACCGCGAACTCGGTCGATCGAATCCTGGTCGATCTCGTGGAACATGGACTGTTCCGTCAGACCGAAGGTGTAGTTACCGTGACCGTCGAACTGCTTGGCCGACAGACCGCGGAAGTCGCGGATACGCGGAAGAGCAGTGGAGAGAAGACGATCGAGGAATTCCCACATACGATCGCCACGGAGCGTGACGTGAGCACCGATGGCCTGGCCTTCGCGCAACTTGAACTGTGCGATGGACTTCTTTGCCTTGGTGGTCACGGGCTTCTGGCCAGTGATAGCGGTGAGGTCGCGGATTGCGCCCTCGAGTGCCTTCGAATCGCGAGCTGCCTCGCCAACACCCATGTTCACGACGATCTTGGTCAGACCGGCAACCTGCATGATGTTCTCATGCTTGAACTCGGCGCGGAGGGCGTCACGAATTTCGGAGACGTACTTTTCCTTGAGACGCGGGGTCATGTTCAGATCTCCTTGCCCTGCTCGATGCCGCGCTTGGCGCCACCGCGGGTCACGCGAACGCGGACGGTGCGGGTGCGGCCATCGCGCTCGACGACGTCCTCACGGAAGCCGACGCGCACGCGCTGCTTGGTTTCGGGATCGACCAGTGCGACCTTTGCGATCGAGATCGGGGCTTCGATGGTCTCGATTCCGCCGGTCTGACCCTGGGTCTGGCCCTGGCGAACGTGACGGGTCTTCAGGTTGATGCCTTCGACGAGGACCTTGCCCTCAGCCGGGAAAACCTTGATGACGCGTCCCTGCTTGCCCTTGTCGCCAGCCTTGAGGGGCTCGAGGCCCTCGGCTGCACGGCGGGCGTTGCGCTCTGCAAGCTTCTTCTCGTCGGATGAACGACCGCGAACGACCTCAACCAGGTCACCCTTACGGATCTTGGCTGCCATCAGATCACCTCCGGTGCGAGCGAGACGATACGCATGAAGCGCTTGTCGCGCAGCTCACGGCCGACGGGGCCGAAGATACGCGTGCCACGCGGTTCGCCGTTGGAATTGATAATGACGGCTGCGTTCTCATCGAAACGGATGTACGAACCGTCGGGACGGCGGGTTTCTTTGCGAGTGCGGACTACGACTGCCTTGACGACTTCGCCCTTCTTGACGTTGCCGCCGGGGATTGCGTCCTTGACGGTGGCGACGATGGTGTCACCAATACCCGCGTAGCGTCGAGCCGAGCCACCGAGCACGCGGATGGTCAGGATTTCCTTTGCACCCGTGTTGTCGGCGACCTTAAGTCGCGACTCCTGCTGGATCATTTTCTATTGACTCCTGTTGTCGAGCTGGTTCTGTTGGGAGCATTACTTCCCTCGAGCCTTGCCGAACGTGCATGAACTATTGCGCATCGATGCCGACAATAGTGAGAACGCACCACAGGATTAAATATGGTGTTGCTCGCTCTCACTACCGACGCGAGGCACAGTGCACCTTGCGTCACGCAACCCTCCAAGAGTACCCCACTTCCCCACTGACTTGAAACCGCCAGTTTCGTGAGGTGCGCCCCATCCACCGCGCTTGTTCAGCGAATCCCCTTCTTCTATCCCGCTTGTTCACCCAATCCCGTCCCTCCACCACCGCGCTTGTTCACCATTTCGGGTTCACGAGGCCACGTGGCTTCATTGACCAACACACGCGAATAGGCGCAAACAACGATGCTTGATTTCTTGAACAAGCGCGGTCAAAAAGGGGTGGCCAACGGTGAACAAGCGGGCTCAAGCGTGAACAAGCGCGGTCGCAGGGAGAAGGTATTTCTTGAACAAGCGCGAGGAAAGCGCGCAAAACAGCAAGGAGCCCGGCTCCCCTAAACCGGGGAACCGGGCTCCTTACAAAGCTCAGTGATGAATCACTTGGCCTTTTCGATGATCTCCACTACTCGCCAGTGCTTGGTAGCGGAAAGCGGACGAGTCTCCATGATGCGAACGCGGTCGCCAATGCCACATTCGTTGTTCTCATCATGAACCTTGACCTTCTTGTTACGACGCATGACCTTGCCGTAGAGGGCGTGCTTCACACGGTCCTCAATCTGGACAACGACGGTCTTATCCATCTTGTCAGAAACAACCAGGCCAATACGAACCTTGCGGTCGTTACGCGCGGTGCTATCTGCCATCAGAATCACTCCTCAGTGCTCGGGGCGGTGCGGTAGCCAAGCTCCCGCTCACGCGCGATCGTGTAGATACGGGCGATGTCACGGCGCACGGTCTTCATGCGACCATGATCCTCGAGGTTGCCAACAGCCTGTGCGAAGCGCAGGTTGAAGAGCTCGGCCTTAGCCTTCTCGAGTTCCTTGGACAGCTGGGCGTCGTCCATGGCATCGAGGTCGGAAGGGGTAAGTGCCTTTTCCGCCATCAGATGTCACCACCCTCTCGGACCACGAAACGGGTCTTCATCGGAAGCTTGTGCTGAGCGCGACGCATAGCTTCGCGTGCAAGCGTCTCGTCGACGCCGCCCAGCTCGAACAGAATACGACCCGGTTTGACGGGGGCAACCCACCATTCAACCGCGCCCTTACCGGAACCCATTCGGGTTTCAGCCGGCTTCTTGGTCAGCGGACGGTCCGGGAAGATGTTAATCCACACCTTGCCGCCACGCTTAATGTGACGCGTCATAGCGATACGAGCTGCCTCGATCTGACGGTTGGTCAGGTATGCGCCGGTGAGTGCCTGGATACCGTAATCGCCGAACGCCAGTTCGGTGCCACCGGTTGCATTACCGGTACGGTGCGGGCGGTGCTGACGGCGCCACTTTGTACGACGGGGAATGAGCATTGGGCTCAGGCCTCCGATCCGTTTTCAGTAGCTGCGGGTGCCTCGGTTGCGGGCGCCTGCTGCTGAGCGGTCTCCTGGTTCTGGCGTCCGCCGCGGCGCTGGCCACGACGATCACTGCGACGTCCGCCACGGTTGGCCTGCTCGGCCTGCTGGCGTGCGAACTCGCGCTCGGTGATGTCGCCCTTGTAGATCCACACCTTGACACCGATACGACCGAAGGTCGTGCGTGCCTCGTGGAATCCGTAGTCAATGTTCGCGCGGAGGGTGTGAAGCGGAACGCGACCCTCACGGTAGAACTCGGAACGGCTCATTTCGGCGCCACCGAGGCGACCGGAAACCTGAACACGAATACCCTTGGCGCCTGCGCGCTGCGCGGACTGAATGCCCTTGCGCATTGCACGACGGAAGGAAACGCGAGCAGCGAGCTGTTCTGCAATGCCCTGTGCGACAAGCTGAGCATCCAAATCGGGGTTCTTGACCTCGAGGATGTTGAGCTGAACCTGCTTGCCGGTGAGCTTTTCGAGGTTCTGGCGGAGGCGATCAGCCTCTGCGCCACGACGACCAATGACGATGCCCGGGCGAGCGGTGTGGAGGTCAACGCGGACACGATCACGCGTACGCTCAATGTCGACCTTCGAGATGCCTGCGCGCTCGAGGTTTTCGGTCAGGTTCTTGCGGATTGCAACGTCTTCTGCAACGTAGTCAGAGTAACGCTGTCCCTTGGTGGTCGAGTCGGAGAACCAGCGGGAGCGGTGATCCGTGGTGATTCCCAGGCGGAACCCTGTGGGGTTAACCTTCTGGCCCATTTCAGCGGGCTCCCTTCTTCTTGTCTTCCTTGGTACCGACGACGAGCGTGATGTGGCTCGTGCGCTTCAGGATGCGACCTGCGCGTCCCTGTGCACGCGGGCGGAACCGCTTCATGGTCGGACCTTCATCGACGAATGCTTCGATGACCAGCAGGTCTGCCTCGTTGAAGGTTTCGCCAGCCTGTTCGGCCTTGACCTTCGCGTTGGCAACGGCGCTCATGAGCACCTTGCGGACATCGGTGGCGACTGCCTGCGGTGCGAACCGCAGGATGTCAGCGGCCTCCAGAGCAGCCTTGCCACGAACCTCGTTCACGACACGGCGGGCCTTCTGGGGCGTGACGCGGACAAAACGCGCCTGCGCCTTAGCTTCCATTTATCTGCCTCTTCTTCCGTGGAGGCCGGCTCAGCGCCGGCGTCCCTTTCGATCGTCCTTGTCGTGGCTGCGGAAAGTACGCGTGGGAGCGAACTCGCCAAGCTTGTGACCCACCATCGACTCGGTGATGAAGACGGGGACATGCTTGCGGCCATCGTGCACCGCAAAGGTCAGACCCAGGAAATCCGGGGTGATGACCGAGCGACGCGACCAAGTCTTGATGACATTCTTTGAGCCGGATTCGATTGCGGCGTCGACCTTCTTGAGCAGGTGGTCGTCGACGAACGGGCCCTTCTTCAAACTGCGTGGCATAGTTATCGACTCCTACTCAGCGGTTCTTACCGGTCTTGCGACGGCGAACGATCAGGCGATCGCTGTCCTTGTTCGGACGGCGGGTACGACCCTCGGGCTTACCCCACGGGCTAACCGGGTGACGGCCACCAGAGGTACGACCTTCACCACCGCCGTGCGGGTGATCAACCGGGTTCATAACAACACCACGGACGTGCGGGCGCTTGCCCTTCCAGCGCATACGGCCGGCCTTGCCCCAGTTGATGTTGGATTGTTCAGCGTTGCCGACCTCGCCGACCGTTGCGCGGCAGGTGATTTCGACGTTGCGGATTTCGCCGGACGGCATACGCAGCTGGGCGAAGCGGCCTTCTTTGGCGACGAGCTGAACGGACGAACCGGCGGAGCGGGCGATCTTTGCGCCGCCACCGGGCTTGAGTTCGACAGCGTGGATAACGGTACCGAGCGGGATGTTACGCAACGGCAGGTTGTTACCGGGCTTGATATCGGCGCCGGCGCCTGCTTCGATGCGGTCACCCTGGTTCAGCTTGGCCGGTGCCAGGATGTAGCGCTTTTCGCCATCTGCATAGTGCAGGAGGGCGATGCGAGCGGTACGGTTCGGGTCGTACTCGATGTGAGCGACGACTGCCGGGACGCCGTCCTTGTCATGGCGACGGAAGTCGATGACGCGGTACTGACGCTTGTGGCCACCGCCACGGTGACGCGAGGTCACGCGGCCGTTCGAGTTACGTCCACCGGTCTTGTGCAGCGGACGAACCAACGACTTCTCGGGCTCGGAGCGGGTGATCTCAACGAAATCGGAGACCGACGCGCCGCGACGACCCGGGGTCGTGGGCTTGTATTTGCGGATTCCCATTTTTGTCCTCTACCTCTCCGGTTTTCAGGCCTGATCGCCGAAGATGTCGATGGCGCCTTCACGCAGGGTCACGATTGCTCGCTTGACGTCCTTGCGCTTGCCCTGACCCGTGCGGGTCCGGTAGGTCTTGCCCTTACGGTTCTGAGTGGCCACCTGACCGACCTTGACACCGAAGATTTCTTCGATGGCAATCTTGATTTCGGTCTTGTTGGCGCGCGGGTCAACCTCGAAGGTGTACTTGCCTTCATCCATGAGGATGGAGGATTTCTCGGTGACGACGGGCTTCAGAATGATGTCGCGCGGGTTCTTGCCCGCTTCGAGGGTGCTCACTTGGTCTCCTCCTTGGTGCCGAGGAAGGACTCCATGGCTGCCTGGGTGAACACGATATCGTCGGCGTCAAGGACGTCGTAGGTGTTCAGCTGGTCTGCCCAAAGAACGTGAACCTCGGGAGCGTTACGCAGGCTGAGAGCGGTGAGCTCATCGTTACGCTCGATGACGACGAGAGCCTGACGGTCCTCGACGATCGCGCGAAGCGCTGCGAGAGCGGACTTCGTCGACGGCTTCTCACCTTCGATGAGAGCGGTGACGATGTGGATGCGACCTGCGCGTGCACGGTCAGACAGAGCGGAGCGGAGTGCGCCCTGCTTCATCTTCTTGGGGGTGCGCTGATCGTAGTCACGCGGCTGCGGGCCGTGGACGATGCCACCACCGGTGAAGTGCGGTGCACGGATCGAGCCCTGACGAGCGTTACCAGTGCCCTTCTGGCGGAACGGCTTCTTGCCGCCACCGGAAACCATGCCACGCGTCTTGGTTGCGTGCGTACCCTGGCGGGCAGCAGCAAGCTGTGCAACGACGACCTGGTGCATCAGCGGAATGTTCGTGGGAACGTCGAAGATCTCGGCGGGGAGGTCAACCGAAGCTGCCTTCTTACCCTTGAGATCGAAGACGTCGATGGTCTGAACGTCAGCCATTTCACGCACCCTTCACGGACGAGCGAACCAGGACCACGGAGTTCTTCGGACCCGGGATGGCGCCGCTGATGAGCAGCAGGCCCTTCTCGGTGTCGACTGCCTGGATCTTGAGGTTCTGGACGGTACGACGAACGCCACCCATGCGGCCGGCCATGCGCAGGCCCTTGAAGATGCGTCCGGGGGTTGCGCAAGCACCGATCGAACCGGGCTTGCGGTGGTTACGGTGTGCACCGTGCGAAGCAGAAACGCCGGCAAAGCCGTGACGCTTCATAACGCCTGCAAAGCCCTTGCCCTTGGTGTTGCCGGAAACGTCAACAGCCTGTCCAGCCTCGAAGGTGGAAGCGTCGAGTTCCTGACCCACCTCGTAAGAGTCATGGGCGGAGGTGCGGACCTCGGTCAGGTGACGACGAGGCTCGACGCCAGCCTTTGCGAAGTGGCCTGCGAGAGGCTTGGTGACCTTGCGTGCTTCGATTTCGCCGAAACCGATCTGAACGGCGGTGTAGCCGTCGACTTCTTCGGTGCGAACCTGGGTCACAACGTTAGTGCCGACCTGCACGACAGTGAGGGGCACGAGGCGGCCGTCAGCGTCCCAAACCTGGGTCATGCCGAGCTTGCGGCCGAGCAACGCCTTAATCGGCGCAGCTGCGTGCTGCTTGTTGTCAGTAGTCATTGCAGATGTCCTCAGAGCTTGATCTCGATGTTGACGTCTGCGGGCAGGTCGATACGCATGAGCGAATCGACGGCCTTCGGCGTCGGGTCGATGATGTCGATGAGCCGCTTGTGTGTGCGCATCTCAAAGTGCTCGCGGCTGTCCTTGTATTTGTGGGGCGACCGAATGACGACAAACACGTTCTTTTCGGTCGGCAGTGGAACCGGGCCCACAACAGTGGCACCTGCTCGCTGCACGGTGTCCACGATCTTGCGCGCGGAGCTGTCGATGACCTCGTGGTCATACGACTTCAGCCGGATGCGGATCTTCTGTCCCGCCATGCCGTCTTACCTCTTCTCGTACAGATTCGTCACCGGTCCCCGCACTCGGGCGTGTCGCTTAAAAAAGTGACACACGTATTGCGCGGTTCCTTCTTATGTGAAGGTGGACCGTTGTCTTGTCCAAAGATCACGGGCGTTTCAGCCCAGTCCGCAGAATCCCTGCGGAACCGCCCCACATGTCGCGAGGCAACCGTTCAAGTTTGACAGAGCCACACCTTTCCTAGCAAGTTTGAACTCGCCATCTGGAGTGTGAATCCTCATACATTACACGGACGATCAATTTGCTCACCAGCCCTCATGCGCTTCGGCGTGGAGCTTTTGGCGCGCAGGTGCTTGAAGCGCCGCGAATCAGTGTACCCGCACTCGGGCGTGTCGTCTACATGGGGTGTAGTAGCGCGAGGCGCCTGTAGGGCACCGACCAGAGGTTCAGTGTTCCACAGGCGCCTAGTGCTCGCTAATGGCGCTGAGCGTTTCAGCTGCGCTTCTGGCGAACCGCAAGCACGCCCGCGACCAGGAAGAGGAGTCCGAGACCTCCAACGAGGCCTCGATTGAAGCCAGTCTTCGCAATCTTTCGCGGCCCCGAATTCGTGGTGTTCGGGGTGTTCGGCGTGCTCGGAGTGTTCGACCCAGCCGGGCGGGCTTGTACTTCACCGTGTACGTAATACCCGCCTGAGTCTTCGCATCCGCACCCTCAGGCGTTTGCTCACCAATCCACGTGAACTTGAACTGAACATCACGACCACCCGTCGCAGCCGACTTCGGCGCCGGAGCTCGCCGTCGCGATCTGCTGACCTTCACGTTCAAGAGCACATCTTGCTCCGCCGAACAAGCACACAAACAACCACGAACAAGCACACAAACAACCACGAACAAGCACACAAACAACCACGAACAAGCAC
>NZ_JASOER010000027.1:0-19880 GCF_030212665.1 Pauljensenia sp. UMB9872
ACGGGTGAGATCAAGGTTGCTATTCCTGGGGACGCAACCCCTGGAACCAAGATCGAGGTTCCGGTTGTTGTGACCTACCCTGATGGCACCACCGACAACGTGACTGTCACGATTACCGTGACGGAGAAGGACGCGACCCCGGTAACGCCGGGTGAGCCGACTGAGCACAACCCGTCTCTGGGTGCCTCTGCAGACGACCCGGCAGACTGTAAGATGCCTCCGTTCGTCACCGTCGAGAAGACCGAGGGTGTCGTATACAAGGTCACCGTTGGCGGCGTGGAGTTGCAGCCTGACGCTGAAGGCAAGTACGTCTACGAGTACGGCCAGACCGTCAAGGTTGAAGCAAGCCCTGCTCAGGGCTTCACCTTCCCGGCAGGCGTGAAGACCACTTGGACGTACACGACGATGCAGAACGAAATCTGCAACGTTCCCGACACCAAGGACAACGAGAAGTACCAGCCTAAGTACGAGGATGGCACCGGTAAGCCTGGTGAGGATGTTACGGTTGACAAGCCGACCTTCAAGGACGGCGACGGCAAGAAGGTAACGCCTCCGGCGGACACCATGTTCACTCCTGGTGATGGCACGCCTGGTGGTGTGACCATTGATAAGAACACTGGTGAGATCAAGGTTGCTATTCCTGGGGACGCTCAGCCTGGTAGCAAGATCGAGGTTCCGGTTGTTGTGACCTACCCCGATGGCACCACCGACAACGTGACTGTCACTGTCACGGTTGGCAAACCTGACACCAAGACGCCAGACTGGAAGGACGGCTCTGGCGAACCAGGTGGCAAGGTCGTAATCCCGAACGATGGCGGCCCTGTTGAGGACGGCACGACGGTCGACACCGACGGCCCCGGCAAGGCAAAAATCGATGGCGACGGCAACCTCGTTGTTGACATCGACGACAACGCTAAGCCTGGTGACAAGATCGTAGTTATCGTCAAGGACAAGAACGGCAACGAGATTGATCGCGTGACGGTCACCGTTGAGAAGCCTGCCGCTGGCGATATGACCACCGAGCCGGGAGTCAAGAAGTCTAAGCTTGCGCGCACCGGTGCGCAGGTAGCAGGACTCGCTGGTATCGCAGCCGTAATGGGCGTAGCAGGCCTTGGCCTGGCGCTCGTGCGACGCCGTCGCGAAGGCGAGGAGAACTAATCGCCTAGCCGACGAAACACCGGCATAACAGTACGGGGGTGAGACCTTAAACGGTCTCACCCCCGTCACCGATTTTTCCTATAGCCCGAACAGTGCTGAACGAAATTTCGGTGAGGCACCAAAACAACGTTGTTTGCTCCGCCCGGCCAAATCCGCGATATGTACGAGCGCAAGTTTGCGAGACCTGCATCCCAAGTGAGGTTAAAGTACAAAAAGTATCCTTGCCTGTTTTGTTTTGAAAACCAAAACTTCCATTTACGGCACCCTAGTGGACCACGACTACTTCACCGGGCAGCCCTTTGGCTCTTCCAAACCCCAAAATGTTCGTGGCATGGATCGCCTCTCAACGGAAATCCAGAACGTTCGTGAAGAAAAAGGTAAGGACGCCGTGCTGCTTCTAGACAACGGCGACGCTGCGCAGGGCTCATGAATCGAAAGGGTGTACCACTCGAACCGGACAGATAGCACTGTTGACCCGATGGCTAGTGTGTTCAAGTACTTGAAATACGATGCGGTGGGTGCTGGTAACCATGAATTCAACTACGGCCGTGGAGCCCTAACCGCCTAGAATTAACCAGTCCAACTTTCAGAGGCTAGTCCACTCATACGGGCTTTGTCCTATTTGGCATTCGCTGTAAGAAAAGACTCGATCTGCTAGCGAGAGTCGACTGGAAGCAGGGATTACCGTCAATTGCGTCTTTCTAGGCGCAAAACCACCCACTTATCAACAAGCGTTAGTTTCCCATTTTTTTATCCACAATTTCTTTTCAGTCCACTCGCACCCACGTGCGCCGAGCGGAACACTGATGGCAACGACAGGCGTCGTCGTGAAACCCACTTCTCGCAAAGCTGATCGCCAAGTTGGTGGGTTCCATATGTATTCCCATCAGTTGAAAGGAATTGATGATGGTGGATTCTTCTGTGCCTAGGGTGGCACATTACTCACGGTTGAGGTCTATCTTAGCCTCTCTTGTAACGATGGTGGTTGTGTGCGTCTCGTTGACTGTTCTGGCTCCTGCTTCGCTTGCTGCGGGTTCGTGGGTTCGTGGTGTGCCTATTGGAGGAAGTGTTGGCTGGCTTGGCACGTGGATTCCCTATAGTGGTCAGCCGGTTCCTGGTTTGTGTATTCAGGCTGACGCGGTCAATCCTGCAGCAGAGGTGGTCGTGACGCCTGGTCAGTTGAGGGTTCAGCCCTCTTTGTCTCGTCCGGCTGATCTCAGTGTTGATATTGCGCAGATGGCGTACATCATGAAGTGGTATACGCCAACGTCGCTTGAGTTTTCCAATACTGACGTTGACGCGGCTGCGACAGGTTTCCTTGCCCACGTGAATTTTGAGAACTCGCGTCGTGCTCAAGCGAACGTCAATGAGCTACTCCAGCTCACCCCCGCGCACATTCAAAACCGTGCTCGCCAAATGGTCGCTGAAGCAAAAGCAGCCGGTGTTGTTGGGTGGAGAGCCGGAAGCGTGACGGGGGAGCGTATGCGCTTTGGCACCATTGACGGCATTGGCGTAAAAAACGGCGCTGCCGCGTATGTTGCGGGCAAGCCCTTCACTATCACTCTGAACGGCCCGGCGGTGTTTGAAGCGACCGGGACGAACACCTATACGGGAACAACTGCGTCTACGCGTATTGATGGTATTCAATGGCGTTCAACCGCGAACGGCACAGTCTACCCGAGCGTTAAGTATGACGATCTTGGTGCTTCTGCGCTTGGGTATGCGTCGCCTGGTGGTGGTCGTCAGGACGTTATCTGGGGTGATGCCGGTCAGGGTCGTTCTGAGACGGTTGCGTGGCCCTCGTTTGAGGTGATTTTTGATTTCCAGCCGATTGCTACGTCCAATGTGGGCACCTCTAAGGTGATTGACTCTACGACCCTGGTGGACACGATCACTGCCAGTGCTGACCCGAATTATGGTGATGGCAAGTGGCTCGAGATTGACGGCAAGCCGGTTCCGGTTGTGTATGAGGGCACTGCCTATGCTCTGGGCGAAGAGCCGGTAGACCCTCGTGATGAGGTTCCCGCAGACGCAAAGGCGGTCGCGACCGCGTCGTTTACCGCCGAGGGTCCTGGTGAGCATAATGTCAATGTTGATGTGGCAGGTTTAGCCCCTGGGTTCTACACGTGGGTCTGGAAGGTTGTCAAGGATACTCAGCCTGGCACGATTGGTGACCCGGCGATTGACATTAAGGAATTGGTGCACGCCGACTGGCACGACCAGTTCGGGCTGGGCGATGAAACAACGTCATATCGTTTCAAGGCGAACGTGGATACCACTTTGTCGGTTCGTGAAACCAAGTCAGGCTCATACCTTGTCGACGACATGTTCGTCACCGAACTACCCGAGTCTCACCCGAACTTTACCGCTAGGGCTGGTTTTAAGGCTGACGAGCTGAAGTTCACGCAAAAGCTCCTGTTCTTCCCCGAAGGCCAAGCAGTCACTGACGAAAACATTGCGGCCGCTGAAACGATCAGTGAAGTTCAGGTTGATGCTTCCAACGGTTTTAAGCCTTCTGTTGGGTCAACCAAGTTCAAAATGAAAGACGGCGAGCCTGGTACGTACGTGTTTGTCACCTCGTTTGCTGGTGATGATCGTGTTGCTCATTTTACAACCTCTGTTACTGACAAGACCGAGCAGTACGTTGTTGAGGCCAATCCGCCGACATTGAAAACCACCGCGACCGACAAGACAGACGGCGATAAGACCCTTGCTTCTTCGGGCATGGTCACGATCACCGACAAGGTGTGCTACACGAACCTGAAGCCAGGCAAGGAATACACCCTGACAGGCACGCTAATGGACAAAGCCACAGGCGAACCCCTCATGGTTGAAGGAAAACCCGTCACCGCCTCCACAACGTTCACCCCAGACCAAGCTGACGGGTGCGAAAACGTTGATTTCACCATCGACGCCTCCATGCTGGCCGGCAAGACCACAGTCGTGTTCGAACGCCTCGAACACGACGGACAGACCATCGCTGTCCACACTGACATCAACGACGAAGACCAGAGCGTGCTCTTCGAAAAGAGCCCCACTCCGCCGGAAGAACACCTTGCGAAAACCGGTGCCCAAACACTCTCATTCCTTGCAGGTGTCACACTCTTTGCACTGATGGGCGTCGGAGCTATTGCACTCCATCGCCGCTCCTAAAAGCAATCCACGCCCAACAGGGTGAATGTCCGTCGGGGTGCTCCGACCAAGAGTGAAGAAGATTGCTACGAGGTCGCGCACGAAGAACGCCAAGCGATGTTTGAGGTGCGCGGCCTCGTCAATCAGAAGAAGGAAGAGGTGGAATCGACGCGGTTGCGTGGACTTCGGCAAGCCTGCGAGCTTCGCGCCTCTTGCGGATCCATGCGGTCATCAACACCGAACCAACCAACGCGATTCCAGTAGAACCAACAATGGGAAGACCTGCAAAACCGGTGAACTCGAAAACCAGAGTCAAACCGGTTAACGGAGCCGCCATCGACGAACCCAAGAAAATCGCAGCACCAATAAACACACACGCAGCCACCGATACGCTGGGAACAACCTGTTGCCACACCAAACCAGTCACCGCGCCAATACCGGCACCCAAGGCGACTCCAGGAGTCAGCGTTCCACCCCACGCTCCAGCACGAATCGTCACAAGAGTCGTGAACGTCTTCGCCACAAGGACCAATAGTGCCGTGACCAAACCAGCGCCAGCTAGCCAGCGAGCATCAAACTGCGTCTGAGCACTCGCCTGCCCATTGCCGAGCACCGAAGGAATCACTATCGCAATAAGACCAACAACGACGAACGCCAGCGGAAGTGACCAAAGAAGGTGAGCAGATCGAGGCTTAGCCTGTTCGCACCGGTCAACCCACGTTCGGAACAATTCACCCAGCACACCCAAAACGGGTCCCATGATCAGCGCCCAGACGACAAGACCCCACGACGTCTTCAAAGGCTCAACCGAATAAAAGGGCGCAGGTAGATGCCAGCCGGTAGACACCAATACGGAAAGAACAGCAATAAAAGAAGCGGTCACAACCGCCTTCGGGCGCTTGGACAAAAGCAGAATTTCAAGAGCATAAACAGCGCCGGAAATAGGAATCGAATACACAGCCGACAAGCCGGCACCCGCACCACACGCGACAATAATTCTGCGATCCTCAGCGGACAACCCGCAGTGCGAAGATATCCAGGAAGAGAGCGAGGCACTTACTTCACGAGGAGCAACTTCACGGCCAATCGAAGCTCCCATGCCAACCAAGACAATCTGCGTCAGCGCATGCCAAATGGTTCGAAGCGGAGGTAGCGTCTTTCCCTCAACCCCAGCCTTCACACTGGTCAGCTGAGGATTCTTCTGGAACATCACAGTCCACGAAATAGCCCCTAACACGCCAGCAACAAGCAGGATCAAGGGGCGATGCCATGAAACGGAGGCAGAAACAGAATCAAGGAATGTGCCCGAGTGATGATTCCACACCACTGCCTCGACTCCATGCAGAAGGCGAGTACACAGCCAGCCAACAATCCCGGCGGAAACCCCCGTCGCAAGGGTCGCGCAGATATAGCGAACCCAATAGGGCAGGCTAGGCAAGCGGTTGGAAGACACAGGCAGATCAGGCCATATGGTCGTCGATGCGTCGAGCGATGCGACCAAACACTTCGTTTAGCACGGTGACCTCTTCTTCGCTCAGGTCGTTCAGTGCGATCTCTCGAATGACCTCACGGTGCACGTCAGCAGCCTTTTCAAAGAACTTCTTGCCAGCATCCGTCATCAGAATCAGGCCACCACGTCCGTCACCCGCGCACGTCGTACGCTCCACGTATCCGCGAGAGACAAGCCGATTTACAGTGTGCGTCAGGCGTGAAGGGCTGAATACAACCTCATGAGCCAAAGCGGAGGGGCGAATGCCTTCATCGCCAGCTCGTGCCACCTGAAGGAGCACGTTATATTCGGGCTGAGTAACTTGGCACTCCGCCTTCAGCTCGGCTTCGATAGCGTTCGTCAGACGTGCCGTGGTCACGAAATATGTTTCCCACGCACGTCCGCGAGCATCGCGTCTCATGATCTTCCCTTCAGCGACGTTTCAAAGTCAGTAAACCCAAGTCAATGCGAGGCTTCTTGGTCTGAGGCAACGTTCGTCGCCACCTGAGACGCAAGGTCTCAACTATATCCGATTCAGAAGAGTTATCGAGTAGAGATGAATCATTCTCTGGCTGAGAAATGGCGGAATCTCGCGGTTCGTCATGTGAAGTTTGAACAGAAAGTGCCAAACGTCCAAAAAGTTCACGTACGCCCCGAGCAAAGGCGTACGGAATGTACCGTGCCAATCGACATTATCTTCGCTTCATCAACGGCGTAGAAGAGCGTAGTTTTCAATGGCCAACGGAATACCGTTGCGAATATCTTTTCCGAACCACGGGTAAACCGAACCTGTAGTTCCACGACCCATCATCAGGTCAATTTGACCACCTGGCATGTATTGCGTCATTGCGTAGTCTTCGGCAACTGTGATGGGGTCGTTGGTTGTCATCAGAGTCGTTGATGTCAAGAGTTGGATTATCGAAGTATGTGCGGCAATTCGAGCCAGCGTTGTCGTCGGTGAAGAGGAGAAGAAGGAACGGAGAGTTTTGGTCAATTAACTCTCAAATCTAGTCTCACTTTATAAATATTCAATTTTGCAATTTAAAACAGTTGTGTAGGTTTCTTTTTTATTTTATATTCTTCTTCAGACAATTCGATTGTCTCCGGACAATAACAATCGAACACCAATGAGTGAATAGGACCCCTTATGAAGAAGACTCACGTCGTTCTCGTTGACGATATTGACGGAACTCCCGCAAAAGACACCGTTACATTCTCATTCCATGGTGTGACCTACGAAATTGACCTCTCGGAAGAACACATTTCTGAAATGTCCGCTGATTTTGAAAAGTGGATTTCTTCATCGCGCCGTATCGGTGGTCGAGCAATCCGCGGTTCACGCGTGGCCTCGTCGACAGCCCTGTCGCGCGCAGGTGAAATTCGCGCATGGGCCACAAAAAACGGAATCCACGTTTCCGACCGTGGGCGCATCCCCGCCGACATCGTCGCGAAGTTTGAGAAGGCTCACGCCTGAGATAGGTCCTTGGGATCTATGACAACGCCCCTCGAAGATGGAAGAATGACGCCATGACATACAAACTGGTGCTGCTCCGCCACGGCGAGAGCGAATGGAATGCAAAGAACCTCTTCACCGGCTGGGTTGACGTGCCGCTCTCCGAAAAGGGTCGCGCCGAAGCCGCACGTGGTGGTGAGTTCCTCAAGGAATCTGGCGTTCTGCCGGACCTCCTGTTCACCTCGATGTTGCGCCGCGCAATCATGACCGCGAACCTCGCACTCGATGCTGCCGATCGTCACTGGATCCCGGTTGAGCGTAACTGGCGTCTGAACGAGCGCCACTACGGTGCTCTTCAGGGTAAGAACAAGAAAGAAATCCGAGACGAATACGGCGAGGATCAGTTCATGCAGTGGCGTCGTTCCTACGACGTTCCGCCACCGGCAATCGAAGCTGGCTCCGAATTTAGTCAGGACACCGACCCGCGTTACGCAGGCGAGCCGATCCCGATGACCGAATGCCTGAAGGACGTCCTCGAACGCCTGCTCCCGTACTGGGACGGCACCATCGTCCCGGCAATCAAGACCGGCAAGACCGTCATGATCGCCGCACACGGCAACTCGTTGCGCGCCATCGTCAAGCACCTCGACGAAATCTCCGACGAGGACATTGCAGGCGTCAACATCCCGACCGGTATCCCGCTTGTTTACGAGCTGGATGAGGAAACCCTCAAGCCGATCAAGAAGGGTGGCACCTACCTGGATCCCGAGGCAGAAGCAAAGATTGCTGCTGTCGCCAACCAGGGCAAGTGAGCATCTAGATAGCTGAACGAGTGGGGCGGATCCGCGAAAGCGGGTTCGCCCCATGTGTATTGTGCTGATTTGAATCCACATGTGAAGTCGATCGCGGGGGTGGATTGAGCGCCCGCCCCTCGTGAGTGGCTTCGGCCCACCAGCGCCTAGTCGGGTAGGAAACGGGTGCAAATGGTAGACTTGTATCCGCTAGTCGCATATCTGCAGGGAGCTCTCATGACGTTCGAAATTGGTCAGACGGTCGTTTATCCGCACCACGGTGCAGCCACGATCGAAGAGATCTCTTCGCGCACGTTGCGTGGTGAAGAGATCACGTTCTTGACCTTGCGCGTCGAACAGGGCGACATGACCATTCAGGTTCCCGCAAATAACGTTGACCTTGTTGGCGTGCGTGAAGTTGTCGGTGAAGATGGCCTGGAAGAGGTTCTGAAGGTTCTTCGCGCCCCCTACGTTGAAGAGCCCACCAACTGGTCCCGCCGTTTCAAGGCAAACCAAGAAAAGATCGCAACCGGCGACATCGTGAAGGTCGCTGAAGTTGTTCGTGACCTGACGCGTCGCGACGATCTGAAGAAGCTTTCCGTTGGTGAAAAGCGTACCCTGACCAAGGCCCGTCAGATCCTCTGCTCCGAACTTGCGCTAGCGCGTAACATCACCGAAGAACAGGCAGCTACTCGCCTTGATGAAATCCTCGCCGAAGGTCGTATTACCCCTGAAGACACCGCAGACGCTGAGTGACCTGACCCGTCACACTTCGGACCCTCATGTCAACCGCTCTTGCAGTCCTGACAGCAGCAGGCTCCGGCACCCGTTTGGGGTGTGACGGTCCCAAAGCTCTTGTTGAGCTTGCTGGCACTACTCTTCTTGAACGATCCGCCCGCGGGCTAGCTCAAGCTGGTGTTGCAGGCATCGTCGTGACAGCGCCCGCCGATCAGGTTGATGCTTTCGCCACTTACTTTCCAGATGGACGTATCACGCTTACAAGTGGGCAGGGCGAATCCTGTTCAGTACCTGTTCTTGTCGTTGCCGGATCATCCGCGTCGCGTCAAGCCTCAGTTGCCCTCGGACTGGATGCGTTAGAGACCCTCGCCGAAACCCACGGGATGTGCCTTGACGCTTCAACCCCCGTCCTTGTTCACGACGCCGCGCGAGCTTTGACTCCGCCAGACGCGATTCGTCGCGTCATCGCAGCCGTCACGTCGGGATACAACGCCGTCATCCCGGTTCTGCCAGTGACCGACACGCTCAAACAAGTTGGCGACTCCACCGCGTCAGCACACCTAGACATCGGACTGCGCCCGGTGGTGGCAACCCTCGACCGTTCCACCCTTGTCAGCGTGCAGACACCTCAAGGATTCGCGTGGTCCACCTTGCGCGAAGCGCACGAGTCCGCCCGGACTCGTGCAGCAAATGAACGTACAGCGGCGACCGATGACGCGGGTCTTGTGGAAGACACGGGTGGCCAAGTGATGACAGTCCCTGGCGACCTTCTATCCATGAAAGTCACAACCCGGCTCGACCTTGCGCTCGCAACACTTCTACTCGATCAATCCTGAAAACTGCCAGCTTGCCTGCCACCGCGGGGTAAGAAAGATGCCCGGTGCGGCCTCGTCAATGAGGGACTAGAACCGGGACGCAAGGCAGATAATGCGACCAACTTGCACGTCCACGAAACGTTCAAGAAATCAAATTTCTCTCCTCTTCGTGTTAAGTTCCAGATGTCAGCAACACTGACAGCGCCCAAAGCAGCGGACGTATGTCCGAGGAGAAACGAATGTCATCCACCCCAAACACCCCAGTGGCATCAAAAGAAAAAACGAAAATCCTGACGCGCCCCGTCATTGAATGGGCAGCGTGGGACTGGGGGTCGGCAGCGTTCAACGCTGTCGCCACCACTTTCGTCTTCTCCACCTACCTGACCAGCGATGGGCTGTTCACCGATGCGGGCACCGCGAACTCGCGCCTGTCGATCGGGTTGACGGTCGCGGGCCTCATCATCGCTCTTCTCGCGCCGATTACCGGCCAGCGCGCAGACCGTCGCGGTAAGGGCGGTGTCTGGCTCGGCTGGTTTACCGGTGCGGTTGTCCTGTCGATGCTCGCCATGTTCTTCGTCGCCCCCGAATCGTCGATCGGGCCGAACGCGTCGCTCTGGCTCGGTATTTCACTGCTGGGCGTCGGCAACATCTTCTTCGAGTTCGCGTCCGTGAACTACAACGCGATGCTCAACCACCTGGCTGACAAGAAGGACATGGGGCGTATCTCCGGCCTTGGCTGGGGAGCCGGCTACGTTGGTGGCATCGTCCTGCTACTCATCCTCTACGTCGGCTTGATTGGGCCGAACCTGCTGGGTGTGTCCACCGACAACGGTCTGAATATTCGTATCGCGATGATCATCGCGGCACTCTGGTTCGGTCTCTTCGCCCTGCCGGTCGTGCTGCACCCGCCGAAACCATCGGTCCTGCACCACGATGATTCGAAAGAATCTCTGCTCGACTCCTACCGTATGCTCTGGCAGACCGTGAAGGGCCTGCACCGCGAAGCGCCGCACACACTGTTTTTCTTGCTGGCTTCCGCTGTCTTCCGCGACGGTCTGGCAGGCGTTTTCACCTTCGGTGCAATCCTGGCAAAGTCCGCGTTCGGTTTCTCCGCCGGTGACGTCATGGTCTTCGCAATCGCCGCGAACGTTGTGGCGGGCCTAGCCACCATCGGCTTTGGCGCTCTCGACGACAAGATTGGCCCGAAAAAGGTCATTATCTTCTCGCTCGCTTCGATGGTCGTTTTCGGCCTGGGCGTCTTCTTCTTCCACGCGCACGGCTCGATTATCTTCTGGAGCCTTGGCCTGTTGCTCTGCATTTTCGTCGGCCCAACCCAGTCGGCATCCCGTTCGTTCCTCGGCCGTATCATCCCCGCAGGTCGTGAAGGCGAAGTCTTCGGCCTGTACGCGACCACCGGCCGCGCCGTCTCTTTCCTGGCGCCGTTCATGTACGGTGTCTTTCTGAAGATCGGCAAGACGCAGTCCACCGGTGGCGACTACACCTACTGGGGCATCCTCGGTGTCATCCTGATCCTCGCCGTTGGCTTGGTCCTGACCATCCCGGTCAAGGCAGACAAGGCACACCTGGAGCACCTCGAAAAGTAATGGGGGAGTAGCGGGCTGATTCTTTCTGCCTGCTCGCCTCTGTTCTCTTCTCGATTCTTGAGGTGCGCTTGTCGCGGGGATCTCGACCGTCGTTTTCTTCGCGGGTTCTCGCCCGCGGTTTCCCCGTGACCTCGTTCGCGCTGGCGAACTACTGAGCCCGAACGACGAGCGCAACCGCTGTTGCTGCCAAGCCGTCGCCTCGTCCCGTAAACCCAAGCCCGTCCGTCGTCGTGGCGCTGACGGAAACGGGGGCGCCGACGATCTCGCTCATCCGCTGGCATGCTTCGGGCAGACGCTTGGCCATGCGAGGCTTTGTGCCGATCACCTGCACGGTCGCATTACCGACGTGCCAGCCGGCTGTGCGAGCCATTCGGCATACCTCGACAAGGAACTGTTCGCCGGATGCGCCCGACCACTCGGGTCGACTGGTCCCGAACACGCTTCCCATTTCGCCCAGGCCGGTCGCCGCCAAAATCGCGTCGCACACCGCGTGAGCTGCAACGTCGCCATCAGAGTGACCTTCCAGTGGGGTTTCGCCCGGCCACTCCAAACACGCGAGCATGAGCGTCTTGTCGGGCAGATTCCCACACTCGTCTGCGACTGCGAACGCGTGAACGTCGATCGCTTGGCCAATGCGGAAGGGGACGGGAGCGGAGTGAGCGGTGTCAGTCATGCTTTAAGGCTAGCCGGTGCGACGCGGATTTGGGACGGGGCTCGTGCGACAGCCTGACCCCGATAGGATCGGCGCATGCGGTACATTTCGACTCGCCAATCTTCAGCCGACAACGCGCGCTCGTTCAGCGACATCCTTCTGGAAGGACTCGCCCCCGACGGTGGCCTCTACATGCCTGAAAGCTACCCGCAACTGGGTGCGACAGACCTCGAAGAACTCAGCCGAGTCCTCGCAGATGAAGGCTATGCGGCGCTCGCTGCCCGCGTCCTCGAACTGTTCATTGACGACATTCCTTCCGAGCACCTGAAGGCGATTACCGCTCGCGCCTACCGCTCGCCCGCGTTCAGTGACCCGGCGATCGTTCCGGTCACGCACCTCCAGTCCGGAGTCTGGGTGTCGCATCTGTCGAATGGCCCGACGGCAGCCTTCAAGGACATGGCGATGCAGTTGCTCGGCGAACTCTTCGAGTACGAGCTCGACCGTCGTGGAGATTGGCTGACGATTGTGGGTGCGACCAGCGGCGATACCGGCTCTGCTGCCGAGTACGCGCTACGAGGCCGGAATGGCCTGTCGGTCGTTATGCTTACTCCGGCCGGACGCATGACAGCATTCCAGCGCGCGCAAATGTTCTCCCTGCTGGACGACAACATTGTGAACGTCGCAGTTGAGGGCGTATTCGATGACTGTCAGGACTTGGTCAAGGCGGTTAACATGGACCCCGACTTTAAGACGAAGTGGCACCTGGGCGCGGTCAACTCGATCAATTGGGCGCGCCTGCTCGCCCAAGTCGTGTATTACGTCGCGACCTGGTTGCAGGTGGCACGAGGCGCGGACGGTGGCCTCGACCTGGATTGCCGAGTGAACGTCGTCGTTCCCTCGGGCAACTTCGGCAATATTTGTGCAGCCCACGTGGCGCGACAGATGGGCTTGCCACTGGGAACGCTTGTTGTGGCCACGAACGAGAACGATGTTCTTGACGAGTTTTTCCGCACCGGTGTCTACCGCGTTCGTTCTTCGGCTCAAACACTGGCAACCTCGTCGCCGTCGATGGATATTTCGAAGGCATCTAATTTCGAGCGCTTTATCTTCGACCTGCTTGGTCGCGATGGGGAGCGTACCGCTCAGCTGTTCGGTGAGGCCCTGAACTTAGACGGCTTCTTCGATCTGTCCGGCACTGAAGAATTTGCCACCCTTGGCGAAAACTACGGCTTTGTGTCGGGCACCTCAAACCATGCCCACCGCCTAGAACAGATTCTCTTCACCGAAGAAAACGACGGCTACCTGCTGGACCCGCATACCGCGGACGGAATGCACGTCGCACGCCAGTGGGCACCGCATGTGGACGGGCCGACCGTCGTCATGGAAACTGCGCTTCCCGTGAAGTTTGCCGACACGATCCGCGAGGCAACTGGCCACGAGCCCACCGTTCCCGCCCGATTTGCCGATATTGAGGGTGGTGAGCAACGCGTCGTGAGTCTGCCGAACGACGCCGACGCCCTGCGTGCCCTGATCGAAGAAAAGATCACGCCCGGAAACTGAGCTCCCGAAACGCTTGTCCCCTACGCCACCCCGCCCTTTCGTCGCGTTACGCAGTCCTAAAAGTGGAGGCGGCCTTCTACCTTGTGAGCCGACGCAGGTAGCATGGCACTATGACGCTTCACCTGTACGACTCGAAGTCCGCCACCCTGCAGCCACTGGTTCCTGTAAACCCGGGGAAAGTGGGGATTTACTTATGTGGCGCGACGGTGCAGGGTGCGCCACACGTCGGACACCTGCGCGCGGCCGTCGCGTTCGACTCGCTGATTCGTTGGCTGAAGCGCAATGGTCTAGACGTCACGTACATCCGCAACGTCACCGACATTGATGACAAGATCCTCAACAAGTCCGCCGACGCGGGCGTTGAATGGTGGGCGTGGGCGCAGCGTTTCGAGCGTGAATTCACCGAAGCGTACGAGACCCTCGGTGTTCTGCCACCGACCTACGAACCTCACGCGACCGGGCATATTCCGGACCAGATTGACTTGATTAACCGCCTGATCGAGCGCGAGCACGCCTACGCCGACGGCCAGGGCAACGTCTACTTCTCCGTTGCCAGCCAGGACGATTACGGGTCGCTGACCCGCCAGAAGCTCGATGACATGCGCACCACCGAAGACGAGGCGCAGATCGACGCCGCCGTGGAAGCGGGCAAGCGCGATCCTCGCGACTTCGCGCTCTGGAAGGCAGCCAAGGCAAGCGAGCCGGAAACTGCGGCTTGGGATTCCCCGTGGGGACGAGGCCGCCCGGGCTGGCATCTCGAATGCTCTGCGATGTCGCGGCGCTATTTGGGCGACGAATTCGATATTCACGGCGGTGGAATCGACCTGCGATTCCCGCACCATGAGAACGAACAAGCCCAGTCACACGGCGCAGGTTGGGGATTCGCTCGCCTCTGGGTTCACAACGCGTGGGTCACCATGAAGGGCGAGAAAATGTCGAAGTCGCTGGGCAACGTGCTGTCCATCGATGCTCTGACTGCAGAGTATCCGGCTGCTGCCGTTCGTTGGGCGCTTTCGACCGTTCATCACCGCAGCGGAATCGAGTGGGGCCCCGAAACTTTGCCAGCAGCTGCCGCCGCATGGGCGAAGTTCTCTGCCTTCGTGGAACGCGCGATCGCGATTGCAGGCGAGGTTCCCGCTTCCGAAATTGCACTGCCTGCGTCCGAGCTACCCGAAGGCTTCGTGACCGCAATGGACGATGACCTGAACGTGGCCGGAGCGCTTGCGGTCATCCACGAGCACATGAAGGCCGGCAACGTCGCCATCGAAGCGGGTGACACCGAAGCGGTTCGACGTGAACAGCAGTTGGTGCGCTCCATGCTTGATGTCCTCGGACTTGACCCCGCATCCGAGCAGTGGCGAAGCGGACTGAGCTCCGCTGGCACAGCTGGAGGTGCCCGATCTGGCGAACACGACGCGCTCGACACCCTAGTTCAGGCCGTCATCGAAGAACGCGCGCAGGCTCGCGCCGAAAAGGACTGGGCGCGCGCAGACGCTCTTCGTGACCGCCTCGCAAACGCGGGAATTGAAGTCGCAGACGGGCGCGACGGAGCAACCTGGAAACTCGCCTGACCTTCCGCTGATCGCAGGCAAGCCTTTCGCGCGAGGAATTGTGCAGGCGAAAATCGGAGCGAAAGTCGGAAATCGCTTGCGTTCTGGGCCTCGTCAATTGGTGAACAAGAGAAAGCGCGCCGTGATACCTACCGCAAATGGCGATATCGTGCGGGAAAACAGTAGTGGAGCCGATAGGCTTGCTATCTGAACTGCTCGCCGGGAGGCGAGACCAACGAACGATAGGTGAAACTCATGGCGGGAAACGACGGTCGTCGCGGTGCAGTGCGCAAACCCGGATCGAAGAAGGGCGCGAAAGTCGGCACCGGCGGGCATTCGCGTCGTAGGCTCGAAGGTAAGGGGCCGACCCCGAAGGCTGAAGACCGGACTTACCATCCCGCGCACAAGCGCAAGATCCAACGGGAAGCACGCGAAGCTCAGGAAGCAGCGATCGCACGCGCGCGCGCCAAGTCATCCATCAAGGTCGCACCCGGCCACGAACTGATCGCCGGTCGCAACCCCGTCGCCGAAGCCGCCCGCGCCAACGTGCCGATTGAACGTGTCTTCGTGCTCGACAACGTGAAAGACGACCGCGTCGAAGAGGTCATTCGCCTCGCCACCCACATGGGTGCCCCCGTTTTCGAGGTCACCCGTCGCGATCTCGACGTCGCAACTGACGGCGCAGTCCACCAGGGCGTAGCCGTTGAGGTGCGCGGATACGAATATTCGCACGTCGAAGACCTGATCGTCGGGTCCTTCCAGAAGGTCGGAACGCCCCTGCTGGTCGCGCTTGACCAGGTGACCGACCCGCACAACCTGGGCGCGGTCCTCCGTTCCGCCGGAGCATTCGGTGCCGACGGCATCATCATCCCGGAACGTCGCTCCGCAGGTGTCAACACCACCGCGTGGAAGGTCTCTGCTGGCGCAGCCGCCCGAGTTCCCGTCGCGCGCGCAACCAACCTGGTCCGTGCCCTCGAGGAATGCAAGAAGAACGGTATGTTCGTCATCGGCCTTGACGGCGGGGGAGACGCCTCGTTGCGCGGGTTGAAGCTCGCCGACGCGCCACTGGTCGTTGTCACCGGCGCCGAAGGGGCGGGCCTGTCCCGCCTGGTCCGCGAAACCTGCGACCAGATTGTGTCCATCCCGATCTCGTCCGCGGTCGAATCGTTGAACGCCGCCGTCGCAACCGGCATTGCCCTGTACGAGGTCGCCTCCGTCCGCGCGGAGGCTGTCGCGGTTAAGTGAGATAACCGTCAACTACGGTAGGCATTGCCTGGCGAGGTAGGCGTTGCTAGCAGAGGTAGGCGTCGCCTGGCAAGGTAGGCGTGCTAGCTGAGCTAGGCGTCGCCAGCTTTTTCATCGTTCCCGTGTTTTCCCTTGCGTAAGAGCGCGGGCGCGAGGCATTTGTGGGTGCTTGGCGGAGTTTGGGCGGTGACAGGTGTCGGATTTTGTTGTGTAAGGCGATGTTTTCCCAGTTGAAAGCCCATTTTCGTCGCCTTGTACGTCTTTTCTTTCCCGATCGCTCATCCGGGTTGCCTTCAGCTGGCCAGATGTGCCACGCATTCTGCGTGAGCACCTATTTTCGGCTGGCGTTGCGCGCCTGGCCTCGCGAATTGTCAATAGTCCGCGACCGCGAATGATGCACGAGGCCGCCCACTATACCCAGCCGAAAACTCGCTATTGACGCGGAGTGAAAAATAGATATCATATTGATATCGCATTCGTGTGGAGCTAGCCGACCGGCTGGCGCGGGTCGTAAAGGAGAACTGATGGTGCACTCGGTGACTCAGGAAGAGGACATCAACGTCAAAGGTGTAGCTGACAACGCGTTTGCTGAAGCAGAGGCGCGCGTGAATATTGCGGAAAAGAAAGCGCCGGCACTCGGATCGGCGATCGCCTTCCCGATGGCCTTGATCCTGCTCGCAGGTTTCGCCTACTCGATCTACCTGTTCGTTATCGGCGTGATCGCGGCCGACGCTGGCGAAGCGGGCGGCGAAGCAAGGCTCGTTTCCGGTTCGGTCATGTTCCTCCTCGTCATGCTGTTAATGCCCTGCTTGGCGGTCATCTCTCCTGGCCAGACCTCGGTTCGCCAGTTCTTCGGCAAGTACATCGGCACGGTTCGTAAGACGGGCCTGGTGCTGGTGCCACCGTTTACGAATGGCAAGAAGGTCTCCGTCAAGGTTCACAACTTCGAGACGAGCGAGCTGAAAGTCAACGATTCCGACGGTAACCCGGTGAATATTGCGGCGATCGTCGTTTGGCAGGTTGCTGACACGGCGCGCGCGGTCTTCGCGGTCGAGCAGTACGAGGAATTCATCAAGGCTCAGGCGGAGTCGGCGCTGCGTCACGTCGCCACTTCGCACCCCTATGACGAGCCCGGCCCGGGCGAAACCTCGCTACGTGGCGGTACAGACGTTGTCTCGGCTGAACTTGCGCGCGAAGTTGCGGCTCGCGTCGAACTGGCTGGTCTTGAAATCGTCGAGGTTCGTATTTCGTCTCTCGCTTACGCGCCCGAAATTGCGCAGGCAATGTTGCAGCGCCAGCAGGCCGGTGCTGTGATCGCTGCCCGTGAGCAGATCGTCGAAGGCGCGGTCACCATGGTTGAGCAGGCGCTGAACCGTCTGGAAGACAATGACATCGTGTCGCTGGATGATGAACGCAAGACTCAGATGGTATCGAACCTGCTGGTCGTGCTCTGCTCTGACCAGCGCACTCAGCCGGTTGTGAATGCGGGCTCACTGTACTGACCTGCTGGGTTGGTACTGGGGAGTGTGAGTCGCCGGGTGAGTAAATGACTCCGAAGAATGAGCGCAAGCAGATTCTTCTGCGCTTAGATCCTGCCGTCCACGAGGCGTTGTCTAAGTGGGCGGCAGACGACCTACGCAGTGTGAACGCGCAGATCGAGATCATTCTTCGTCGCGCTCTGAAGGATGCGGGGCGTGAAGCAAAGGCTCAGCCACTTCGGGGACGAGGCCGCCCGCCCAAACAAACCCCCGATGAAGGGGCGGAGTAAGATTTCTAATGTTTAAAGCGTACGTGAAGGCGTACGCGTTAGCGTGTCTGCTGTTACTGCCACTGCTGCTCGAGCCAATCTGTATCGCTCGAATTATGAGTGGCTGGTTACAGACTTAAGCGGTTACTACTCGCGTCGTACCAATTTCCAACATTGACTCGTTTACGAGGTCTTTCCAGAAACTCAGACTGTCCACGTTTTGCGCATATGGAGTCACTACAAGTAGGAGCGCTCTTCTGGAATAACCTGCGGAACAGTTACTGCTCACGCGCTGGCGTAAATCTCGGTAGAATTACGCGAGGTGCGGCCACAGTCGTACGTATAGCAAGAATATCGGGGAGAGACCCATGCCAGCCGTGATCGTGCTCGGTGCCCAGTGGGGCGACGAAGGTAAAGGTAAGGCGACCGACCAGCTCGGCCAGAACACTGACTATGTCGTGAAGTTCAACGGCGGTAACAACGCCGGTCACACTGTCGTCATCGACGGTGAAAAGTACGCACTGCACCTGCTACCCGCGGGCATCCTATCCAAGGGCGTTACCCCGATCATCGGCAACGGCGTCGTCGTCGATATTGATGTTCTGTTCCAGGAACTGGCAGAAATGGAATCGCGTGGCGTTGACTGCTCGCGCCTGAAGATTTCCTCCAACGCTCACATCATCCCCAGCTACAACCGTCTGATGGACCAGGCGAACGAGCGCGCTCGTGGGAAGAACCAGATCGGCACAACCGGCCGTGGCATCGGCCCGACCTACGCGGACAAGATGAATCGCGTCGGCATTCGCATTCAGGATCTGTTCGACCCGAAGACACTGAGCGAGAAGATCGAGGCAGCTCTCGCTCCGAAAAATGAGGTTTTCGCAGCCGTCGGCATGGAAACCCTCGATCCTGACACCGTCACTGAAGAACTGCTCGCATACGCCGATCGTATCCGCCCGATGGTCTGCGATGCGTCTCTCGAAGTGAATGAGGCGCTTGATCGTGGCGACACGGTGCTTTTTGAAGGTGGTCAGGCCACCATGCTCGACATCGACCATGGCACATACCCGTTCGTGACCTCGTCGAACCCGACCGCCGGCGGTGCGTTGACTGGCACCGGTGTTGGCCCGACCCGCATCGACCGCGTTGTCGGTGTTGCGAAGGCGTACACGACGCGCGTGGGTGAAGGCCCGTTCCCGACAGAACTTGATGACGAGGTCGGTGAGGCCCTGCGTCACAAGGGTGGCGAATTTGGTGTGACCACCGGTCGTGCTCGCCGCACTGGCTGGTTCGACGCGGTTGTCATGCGCTACGCGACCCGCATCAACGGCCTGACTGACATCTGCCTGACGAAGCTCGACGTCCTTTCTGGCTATCCGACCATTCCGGTCTGCGTCGCCTATGAGGTCGATGGCACCCGCATAGAAGAAATGCCTCTTGACCAGGTCGGTTTCGAGAACGCTGTCCCGGTGTACGAAGAACTGCCCGGTTGGGAAGAGGACATTACCGGTTGCCGTACTTTCGAAGAGTTGCCGAAGAACGCGCAGGATTACATTGCGCGCCTCGAAGAACTGTCGCGTTGTCGCATTCAGTCGATCGGCGTCGGCGCTGGTCGTGAAGCGACGATCATCCGCTACCCGCTAATCTGACACCGCTGGCGACCGTCCGCCGTTTGGTGGAGCCGTCGCCCCACGCAGACTGAGCACTACTCCGCTGATTTCAGCGTGAGCGTAGCAATGCCGTCCGCGATCATATTGACGAGGCCTGGCCCGGGTGAAACACCCGGGCCAGCCTTGTTTATCCCTTGGCGTTCACAGGGGCCTACAGGGAACGGGCGGAATAGAAAAAGTGGCCACGACAGGAAACCCAGGGTTAAAGGACAAAAAGAGTTGGTGGAGGGTTAGTCCCAGTTGTTTCGGTGGGGGCTTGTGTGGTGGAGGTCGTGC
>NZ_JASOER010000028.1:0-15779 GCF_030212665.1 Pauljensenia sp. UMB9872
TCAGGAAAGGACCCCTCAAATAAAAATACGCCCGACGGCGACACGCCGACCGGACACACTTTCTGCTACTTAACCCGATTCTGATCTGTTTGCAGATCACTCATGATCTGTATTCACTCGATTCGTAACGACGGTACTTCCACCACTGTAGACCATTTTCTCCGGTTCCCGAAAAAATAGTGGCCTCACGCAAGCGCGAGGCCACTATTGCCGGTTTATCCGGCGAAAAGAGAATCAGGAAGACAGCCTCAAACAAGAGGCGAATCCCGGAATACTCAGAGCTTCTTAACCAGCGGGAACGTGATGGTCTCGCGAATACCCTGACCGGTCAGAGCCATCAGCAGGCGGTCAAGACCCATGCCCATACCGCCAGCCGGTGGCATACCGTACTCCATGGCCATCAGGAAATCTTCATCCAGGACCATTGCTTCCGGGTCACCCTTTGCCGCAACAAGCGCCTGCGCTTCGAAACGCTCGCGCTGGATGACCGGGTCGACCAGTTCGGAGTAGGCGGTCGCCAGTTCGAAACCTCGGACGTACAGGTCCCACTTCTCGACGATGCCCGGCTTGGAACGGTGTCCGCGGGTCAGCGGGCTGGAGTCTTCGGGGTAGTCGCGCACGAAGGTCGGCGCATACAGCTTGTCACCCACGGCGACTTCGAAGATAACCTCTGCGACCTTACCGGGACCCCAGTGGTCAGCAACGTCTTCACCGAGTTCTTCGGCGATCTTCACCAGTTCGTCCAGCGGAGTATTCACCGTGAACTCACGACCGAGAGCTTCAGCCGTGGCCTCGAACATCGAGATTTCTTTCCACGAACCCGAAAGGTCGTAGGACGAGCCGTCAGGCAGGGTGACGATCTCGGTGCCCAGGGCGTCGCGTGCCGCCTTCTGGATGAACTCACGGGTGCGACGAGCCATCGTGTCGTAGGAACCGTAGGCTTCGTATGCCTCGAGCATCGTGAATTCGGGGCTGTGCGAGGAGTCCGCGCCCTCGTTACGGAAGTTGCGGTTGATTTCGAAGACCTTGTCGACGCCGCCGACAACCGCACGTTTGAGGAACAGCTCGGGCGCGATGCGCAAGAACAGCTCGGTGTCGTAGGCGTTCATGTGAGTCGAAAACGGGCGTGCAGCCGCGCCACCGTGCAGGTTCTGTAGCATCGGCGTTTCGATCTCGATGAAGCCAGCTTCATCGAAGTAGTTGCGCAGCGACTTCACAACATTGGCGCGCATACGCACCATGTCGCGGGCGGCCGGGCGAACAATCATGTCGAGGTAGCGGCGACGAACACGCAGGTCCTCAGACAGGGACATTTCGGTGCCGTCTTCTCCGGTGTAGGTCTTCGGTAGTGGGCGGATCGCCTTTGCGGCGATCTGCCATGCGGGAACCGGGTCGCCTTCGTTGATGCCGGGCGTGAACAGCTCGGCGGGTGCGGTGCCGGGGCATGCCATGATCGACAGTTCGCCACGACGCGAGGAAATGACGCGACCGTGCACGAACAGGTGGTCACCAAGGTCCACGTCGGTCTTGTACTGAGCCAGCGAATCCAAACCGACCTCTGCGGCCGACAGCATGACCTGAATACGGTTGCCGGCGCCATCCATCAGGGTTGCGAAACAGAGCTTGCCACCGTTGCGAGCAAGCATCACACGACCGGCAATACCGACCTCGTCCTGAGTTTCTTCACCGGTTTCAAGGTGAGCATACTTTTCACGAACATCGGCGATCGAAGTGGTAATCGCCAGGACGACCGGGTAGGCCTGGCCTCCTTCGGCAAGCAGGCGCTCGCGCTTTTCTTGGCGGACACGCACCTGTTCGGGGGCGTCGTCGTTTTCCGGGGCAGCTGGGTTTGTATTCACGTCAGTCACCCTGCCAGTTTAACGGCATCACCGCACCCATCTCGCATAGGGAACGCGAGTGGGTGCAGTGCCACATCGCACACCGTCAGTTCGCGGATTATTCCACCTTGGCACTCGTATCGACGAGGCCAGGCACTTCAACGTATGCCTATGCCACCGTTGCCCGTTTCAAAAAAGGGGAGCGGAGAGGAACAGAAGTACTACGTGCCGGACGACTTCAGGCCAAGTTCGGCAGCGCGATCAGAGTCTTCTGGAACCGTCCCCGCAGTGGAGCCGACCTCGACAATATGGTTCTCAGCGTCAACGAATGCGACAGCAGGCTCCCAACCCTTCACCATGGATTCTGGAACCTGGCAGTAGGCCATAATGATGACCAGATCGCCGAGGTTCACGAGGTGCGCAGCGGCGCCGTTGAGCTGGATGACACCGGAGCCTCGCGGACCGGCAATCGTGTAGGTGGACAGGCGATTGCCATTGTTCACGTCCGCAATGTCGACTTGTTGCCCGGGCGCAATGTTCGCCGCGTCCAGCAGGGCCTCGTCGATGGTGATCGAACCGACGTAGTGCAGGTCAGCACCCGTGACGGTGGCGCGGTGAATCTTGCCCTGGATCATCGAGCGCATGATTTCACTCACCGGCATTCTCCTGTTCGACGGGCGCCACAAACGGCATATTGTCGATCAGGCGCGTGGTGCCAACCTTGACTGCGAGCAGCAGACGATATGCACGCTCCCCCGCCTGATTCAAGGCCGCGGGACGCAAGGAATCAGCCGACGTCAGTTCTGCCGAACCGTAGGCGCCCAGGATATCGAAGGTTTCATCATCGACCAGCGCAATGTAATCAATGTCGATATCGCCGGTCGCCTCGATGTGGCCTCGTATGACGTCAATAATCTGGGTGACAGGTGCACCCGCACGACCCGCTTCAACGCCCAGCGTCAAGCTCTGGTTGAGAGCACGAGCGCGGACACGCTCTTCGTCGGACAGGTAGCGGTTGCGACTGGACAGGGCAACACCGTCGGTGTCGCGCACGATCGGAACGCCGATCACGGTCACCGGCACGTCGAGCTGGCGGAACACATGGCGCAACATCGCAAGCTGCTGAGCATCCTTTTCACCGAACAGTGCAACATCTGGGCGAACGAGGCCCATGACCTTCGTGCACACCAGCGCAACACCACCGAAGTGGGTCGGGCGAGTCTTGCCTTCTAGGACGCGAGCAATCGGACCGGGATCAATTGAAACGGTGACGGGCTCGGGGTAGGCATCTTCGGGGCTCGGCGCCCACACGACATCGGCGCCCACGGTTTGAAGCGCGTCCATGTCCGCTTCGAGCGTGCGCGGGTAGGCGTCATAGTCCTCACCCGGAGCAAACTGCGTGGGGTTCACGAAGATCGTGACGATGACGTGATCACCGTGCACCTTCGCCTGTTTGACCAGCTCTAAGTGCCCCGAATGCAGGGCACCCATCGTCATCACCAGAGCGCGCGAGCCGGTCAATGGCTTCAGCGCTGTGGCAAGTTCTTCACGCGTATGAGTGAGCACTGGTCGTTTCGTCATACTTCCATTGTCGTAGCAGACAGACTCATATGCGACCTCAGGGGGCGAGTATTCCCCCACGTTTCTGACTGACGCACTGTCAATTCTGCGCCAATACGACGCGGACAATCAGCGTCAGAACCCGCCTTCCATCAGCGCCGCCTTGATCGAATCGCACGCTCGATCATTCAGGCGACCTCGTCGATGGAGAATGTCGGTCGCCTGATGCGCACGCGCGCGGTAGATATCCGCGAAATCACCCGCAGCATCAAGATCACCGTCGGATGCAGACAGGCCAGCCAGCGCTTTCACGTGTTCAGCAATGACCTGCGTATCGTCGTTCGCAATGGGAGCTGGCAAAGCCCTCTCAATTTCAGACAGCGCTTTTTCTGCCGTTCCAGCCAGAAGCGAAGAAGCGAACAGGGCGGGGTCCTCAATCCCAGCGCGTTCAAGACCGGTCAAGGACTGGACGACCGCCGTCACGATCCCAAGCGTGCCAAGCGTGAGCGCCGCGTGAACTGCCGGGCGAGAATCTTCGTTGACAACGATGGGTTCTCCACCCATTTCCACAACCAGCGCCTGCGCGATCGGCAGGAATGGTGCGGGCGCGCTGACAGCAAACGGAGTACCCGACAGGCGCGGAATATCAAGGCTCATACCCGTGAACGTCATAACGGGGTGAATCGCGATTGGAATCGCCCCCGTCGCCTGCGCGGGCCCCAAAATCCCGGTTCCAAACGGGCCCGCCAGATGGCAGACGATCTGCCCCATTTTCCACGCGCCCATGTCGGCAAGGCCCTTGACCAGAGGCTCGATTTCTCCGTCGGGAACGGCCAGAATCACCAAGCCCGATGTGGCAATTACCTCGGTTTCGTCCATGATCGCCACACCCGGGAGCATCATCTCCGCACGCTCGCGCTCGCCGTCCGTGTGCGCGACGACGCCGGCGATTCGATGACCGGCGGAACGTAGAGCGGAAGCGATGACAGGACCGACCGTCCCCATGCCGATGAGTCCGACGTCAAGCCTGCCTGGTTGCTCACTCACAATGTGCCGCCTTGAGTAGATGGTGTGCGCGGGCGCGCGTCTTCAACGGTAGTCGATATTCGTCCGCCGTTATTCAATCGACGAGGCCGCGCTCGATTCATCGGCTTCCAGCTGAACATCGGCGCGATCACAATCGGAGTTATCTTCGCCTACGGTCACGCTGTTTTCACACGAGGGGTCGTCCTGTGACGCGTAAATGCTCTGATCATCCTGACGGACGTCAAGACCCTTCGTGACGCGCAGCATCCAGTGTTCCGCGGGCTCGCTGGCACGCTTCAGCTGAGACTTCGCGCGGAGCTCTTCAAGCAAGGCAACGCCGGCTTCCTCATCAATGTGGCCTGCCAGCTCTGGGGCACTACCTGGAACGATGGAAGCATTCACATCAACCAGCTGACACTTCTTCTCCCACGGACCTTGAATGATCGCCAGGGATTGAATCCGCTCCACGGGTATAAAACCGGTCTGCCAGGTCAGCCAGCCCTTGCGGATCACAAAGCACGTATCCGTCAGCGCGACTGCGCGACGCTTGTAAGAGAACCAATCAAACAGGCGCGCACGCATCGGAACGGGAAGGAATCCTTGCCCTTCGCGCGTTCCATTCAAAGCAGCTTCAATGAAAGCAACAGGGTCAGTCACACCCAAGTCGCGGATCACCAGCCACAGGGCAAGCTCCGCGTCAGCGCGAGTGCCCACCGGCAAAAGAACGTCAGCGGAACGCTGAGACTTGTCACTATCGGTTTTTCCACCGTAGCCAGCCTGCGTGATCTTCACGCGATACCAGCCGAAGCGACGCCAAAGCCACGGCTGTTGAACAAGAACAGCGTGGACACGACGCGGCGGAATCGTCTGATTGCGGGTTTCCAGAAGACCCGAACGAGTGCGAATACCATCCGGTGAAACGGCTGCAGTGAAGTTAAACTCGCCTGCGAAACGACTCCAGATTGCGCCGACGGCAGCAACAATACCTGCAAAACCAGAGAAGATACCCGCCGTACCCTCAATTCCGACTTTGATAAGCAAAACAACCGACATAACCAAGATCGCAAGCACAACCAAGATCGCAATGATCATGCCAATATTCGTCACCAGCGAAGCAACAAGCCTGCCCACAGGAACCGTGTACAGGACTCGTTCCGGAGCGACCGTCGGACGGCGAGAAACCGAGGAACCGGCCTGTTCCAATGACGGTGCCTGAGCGATGGAGCCGGCCTCGTCCCCCGATTCGATGGCGGAATCAGACTGAGGCGTATTCTGCACCGAAGCGGAAGGTGGCGAAGAGTAGACGCCGGCAGCGCGCGCCAAGATTTCAGCACGCACATCATCCAATTCCTGTGTTTTAAGGAAGCCGAATTGGACATTCGACTGTCCGCCACCGGCAACCTCAATGTTGATCTTGCCTAAGCCGAAAATACGCCCCAGCAACGGATGATGAATATCGACCGCCTGAATGCGATCCAGACGAGCATGCTTCAACGTTTTCACGAAGATGCCAGCACGGTAATACACCCCTTCGTCGACAACGGCGAAAGACGTGAACTTCCACGAGAAGTACGAAAACAACGCGATCGCAAGAAGAATCAAGAAGGCCGAGCCAACAATGACACCAACAACCAGCGAGAGCGCCTGATGGCGAACAAAGCCAGAATTCGCAATATCGGCAACCGTGTCGAAATTCTGATAGGTGACAATCGCAAGCAGAGCCACAATCGCCTTCCACGCGTGGATAATCGGCGATGCCGGGTGCAGTTTGCGCCACTGCTCGTCGGGGACACCGCCCTGCGTGGCGCGCAAAGGGGCGGATTCATTCGATGTCTTCACAGGCCAGCCAATTCCGCCGTGCCGCGCTCGGCAAGCATGTCTCGAAGGCGAGCGGCTTCAGCAACCGGAACACCATTCAACGTCGCATCCGTCGATGCGGACGCCGTATGAATCTTCAGCTCTGCGATGCCGTAGTGGCGAGCAATCGGGCCTTCAGAGAGTTCCACATACTGAATACGACCGTAAGGAATCAACGTCAGACGACGGAACATAATGCCCTTGCGGATCAAAAACTCGTCATCACCCGTGCCAAATGCCATCGCGCGAACCTGACGGTGAATAATCGCCAGCGACCAGATCATCATGATGACAACGACCGCGAATCCGATCCACCACCACTTCGAAATGAAAAGCGCGAGCGCGACTCCGCTGGCGAGCAGAGGCAGGAATGCCAGAATCGTCGTGATGATGCGGACCTGGGCAAGCTTGGGCGATACGGAGTGGAACTCCACATCGGGTGGGCTCATCGGATCGAGCATCGCTGGTCCTTTCGGGGTTCCTTCATTTGTGTTCTTGGAGTTCTATCGTGCCATATGCGCAGGTCGTTGATAAGTGCTGAGTAAATGGTGTGGCACAGAAACGGGCTTTACACGCACACACGCGACTCTCACGAACCGTTCAGGAAACACTCAGAAATATCGGTCACACTATTGGTATGACACGCACAGGTACCGAGGAAGAAGCCCGCCTGCTTGTCGTTGACGACGAGCCGAATATTCGCGACCTTCTGGCATCATCACTTCGTTTTGCCGGATTTGATGTCCTGACCGCGGAAGACGGCCAGTCCGCCTACCGTATCGCCATGGACGAGGCCCCTGACCTGATCGTTTTGGACGTCATGTTGCCGGACATGGACGGATTCACCGTGACCCGTCGCCTGCGCGAAGCAGGAGCGAGCGTCCCCGTTCTATTCCTGACCGCACGCGACGATATGCGCGACAAGATCCAGGGTCTGACCGTCGGTGGCGACGACTACGTAACCAAGCCCTTCGGCCTTGAAGAGGTCGTTGCACGTATCCGCGCCATCTTGCGACGCACCATCGGCTCCGAAGAAGACGATGGCAAGCTCCGCGTCGGCGACCTAGTCATTGACGAGGATGCGCACGAGGTCAGCCGTGCGGGCGTCGAAATCGACCTGTCCCCCACAGAGTTCAAGCTTCTTCGCTACCTGGTGATCAACGAGGGACGCGTCGTGTCGAAAATGCAGATCTTGGATCACGTGTGGGAATACGACTGGGGTGGAGAAGTTGCGATCGTCGAATCGTATATCTCCTACCTGCGCCGCAAGTTGGCAGTCGAAGGTGCAGCCGGCGAACTGATCCACACCAAGCGCGGTGTCGGATACATCCTGCGCGCCGACGACTGAGGAATACATGAGTAGCTCCTCGGGACCGCTTGGTCACCTGCGTAGTTTTTGGGAACGTCGTCCCCTCTCTACTCAGCTGGTTAGTCTGATTACAACCCTGTTGGCTCTGGGGCTCATCATGTCTGGAACGGTCATGGTAGGCCTCCTGCAGCGCCATCTAGTGTCTCAGATTGACGAACAGTTGCGCGTCACGGCGAGCTCTTTCATTCGAGGCGAAAACACGTCGATTGAAGACGGCACCTCGGGCCTACCAACCCTGTATTACATTCACGCACGCTTCATAAGCGGCGACGATACGACCTACTACTACCCGGGAACGTTGGAAACATCGGGGACACCCAAGATCCCGGACCTGCTTGCAACTGCGCAGATTCCGGAAACCTCCGACGAAATCACTAACCCCGTTACCGTGCCCTCGACTCAGCTGGGCTCCAACTGGCGCGCGGTCGCTTTCCCGCTCTATGCGTCCTCCACGGCAACCACG
Organism: Pauljensenia sp. UMB9872; assembly: GCF_030212665.1. Classification (NCBI taxonomy): domain Bacteria; kingdom Bacillati; phylum Actinomycetota; class Actinomycetes; order Actinomycetales; family Actinomycetaceae; genus Pauljensenia; species Pauljensenia sp. UMB9872. The sequence goes on from NZ_JASOER010000028.1 coordinate 8,114, forward strand.
CCCCTGGGCACCATGACGATCGCTCTTCCTCTGACAGACGTTCAACGCACCCTGCGCACCACGGGCACCTACTTCTCGATCGCCGGTGTTGTCATCGTCTTCGTCGGCGCATTCCTGGGCCACACTTTGGTTCGCCGTTCCCTGCTTCCCCTGAGGGAAATCGAATCGACCGCGGGCAAGATTGCGGCCGGCGACCTCACACAACGTGTTCCTTTCCAACCGGGAAGCACCGAAGTCGGCTCTCTGTCCCTGTCGCTCAACGCGATGCTGACCCAGGTTGAGCAATCGTTCCACACTCGACAAGTGTCAGAACAGAAGATCCGTCGCTTCGTGTCTGACGCATCCCACGAACTACGCACGCCACTAGCAGCGATCTCCGGCTACTGCGAGCTCTACTCTATGGGTGGCGTTCCCGATGAACGCGTCGACGAAGTCATGGGACGTATCCAATCAGAATCAACGCGCATGGCCTCACTGGTCGAAGACCTGCTGACCCTGGCTCGCTTGGACGAGGGACGCCCCCTTGAAATCACCGATATCGACTTGGTGAAACTTGCCGGCAACGCCGTATTTGACTTGCAAGCACTGGACCCCACTCGTTCCGTTGCCCTGACGTCTCTCAGCGGACACAAACCACCCATGACACTGGTGACACAAGCCGACCGCGACCGCATATCGCAGGTATTCACCAACCTCATTGGCAATATCGTCCGTTACACTCCCGCGGGCTCACCCGTCGAAATCGCACTCGGCAAAACAGGAGACACGGCCGTCGTCGAATTCCGCGACCACGGTCCCGGCATCGCAGAAGCAGACCAATCGCGAGTCTTCGAACGCTTCTACCGCGCCGACACGTCACGTGCTCGCACACAGGGAGGCTCCGGCCTTGGTCTTGCCATCATTGCCGGCATCATAAACGCCCACCGTGGCAACGCCACACTGAGCAAAACTAAAGGAGGCGGACTGACCGTCCGCATCGAACTCCCGCTCCTCTGCTCCCCCGCGGACACGAACCCGGACGCACCAGCCATCAGCCCCACCGACGCAGAAAAGTAGCACACAGGCCGTAGACCCCACGCACCCAGCGCGCCTGCCACGCGCTTCTTACACTTCGAGAACGCGCAGGCCTCGTCAATCCGCCATGAGACGTAGGCCACCGGAAATGCTTTATTCCTATCCCCTGAGTATGATTTCGGCATATCCCTAAATCAGGAGTGAGCGTATGGGTGCTGGAGCACCACAATGGCTTATCAGCTCGTTTACTGACGCCATGATTGAACTCGGCGCAACCGCCCCGGTTGACCGACTAATTCAAGAAGCGCACGCACTTGTCGAAGAATGGTCCGACGAGCGCCTGGCTCTGCATAACCTGCATCATTTGATTAACGTTCTTACGCGCATCGATGAGCTCTCTGCAACCGCACACGACCCAGAAGTCCTCCGAGTCGCCGCATGGTACAGAGGCGCAACCCTCAACCGTTGTATCGCGGTGAAACTCAAGGGCATCGACCCGCAGGCGACCGTCAACGAGTGCGTTGCCAACACCGCCGAGCACATGGAATCGCTCGGTGTCAGCGAAGACGTGACAAACCGTATCGGTGAACTCATCGGATACCTCGCCAAGCACCGCGCACCGCGTGACGATGTGGACGCCCAGGTACTGGTGGACGCCGACCTCGCACTGCTGGCCGGAAGCCCACAGGAATACAAGAAGTACCGCGAGAAGCTGCGCAACGAACTCGCCGACCTGGAAGATACTCCCTTCCTCAAAGCACGCCGCGCGCTGATTACCAAGCTCCTGTCCTACGACCCGCTCTACCAGTCACCACTGGGAAGCGCGTGGGAAGACGCCGCCCGTTCCAACCTGGAAGTCGAACTGGCAAAAATCGACTCCGCACTCTTCCAGTGCGGTGACACCAATGACGATCTCGACGACACGGATGATTCCGACGACGCTCCCGAAGAGGATCTCACCACAACCGGCACCATCGTCCTGAAGCGACGCCACCTGAAGAAAAACGTTGCTACGGTCGAAACTCCGGCAGACGAACTCACAATGACCGGCACCCTGCCGAAGATCGTCATTCCTGCAGAGCCTGTCGCTCCAGAAGATGATGAAACAACGTCGTCCCTTGAAAGCGCGATCGAAGCAATGGATCTGCCGGCAAACCCGGCATAAGCCAGACTTATCCACATTTTTGTGCGGGTAGCACTTATCCACAATTGAGCGCTCGCCCGGTTTCCGCTTCCTCCTCCCTTTCCTAGCGTGGGCATACGCACTATTTTTCAATGTGCGTCACCACGATTGGAAAGGGATTCTCATGGCAGTTTTCACCGTCGATTCTTCGCAAATCTCAGCGAGCGCTACGCGCGTCAGTGTCCTCAGCAACGAAATCCGTTCGCAGGTTCAGACGATGCTCGCAGACCTACAGGCCTTGGAAGGCTCATGGACAGGCGTTGCGCAAGCAAGTTTTCAGGCATGCGTCGCTTCCTGGCAAGCCACACAAGCGCAGGTCGAAGCATCTTTGGACACGATCGGATCTCATATGCAGATTGCAGCCCAAAGCTACGAAGACGCCGAGGCCGCAAGCGCAGGCCTTTTTGCCGGCGCATAAGCCATATTTCACGGTCTCCCGTAGCACTCTGATGGGCTTGGCCTACTGGCGTTTGTTCCAGGTGCCGACATAAGACGCCTGAGTGATGTCGATGGCTCCAAAGACACGCTGATACCACTTGCTCGACAAGGCTGAAAAGACAGTCGGGGCCGGCCCTCATCTCAGGGCCGGCCCCGGTTGTTTTCAGCTACGCGAGACGCGCGCAAGCATCAGTGGCTCAGTACATGCCACCCATGCCGGCGTCTTCGCCCCCGGCCGGTGCCGGCGGTTCAGGCTTGTCGGCTACGACAGCTTCGGTGGTCAGGAACATGCCTGCAATCGAAGCAGCGTTCTGCAGAGCAGAGCGGGTGACCTTCACCGGATCAGAGATGCCGGCTGCCATCAGGTCGCCATATTCGCCGGTTGCTGCGTTCAGGCCGTGGCCCGGTTCCATTGCTGCGACACGGTCTGCGACAACGCCACCTTCGAAGCCAGCGTTCTCAGCGATCTGCTTGAGCGGAGCGGAGATTGCAACGCGGACGATGTTCACGCCGGTTGCTTCATCGCCAGGCAGGCCTTCGAGGGTTGCCAGTGCGCGGTCAGCGGCCTGGATCAGAGCAACGCCACCACCGGCGACGAGGCCCTCTTCGGAGGCTGCGCGAGCATTACGCACTGCGTCTTCGATGCGGTGCTTACGTTCCTTGAGTTCGACCTCGGTTGCAGCGCCGGACTTGATGACGGCAACGCCACCGGAGAGCTTGGCCAGGCGTTCCTGGAGCTTCTCACGGTCGTAGTCGGAGTCGGTGTTGTCGATCTCCTGGCGGATCTGACGGACGCGAGCGTCGATCATTTCCTTTTCGCCAGCGCCTTCGACGATGGTGGTCTCGTCCTTGGAGACGACGACCTTGCGTGCGCGACCAAGCAGTTCAAGGTCAGCGTTTTCAAGGGAAAGGCCAACGGTTTCGGAGATGACCTGGCCACCGGTCAGGATTGCCATGTCCTGGAGCATTGCCTTGCGACGGTCACCGAAGCCCGGCGCCTTGACGGCGATGGACTTGAAGGTGCCACGGATCTTGTTGACGACGAGGGTTGCCAGAGCTTCGCCCTCGACATCTTCGGCGACGATCAGCAGCGGCTTTCCGGTCTGCATGACCTTTTCGAGAACGGGGACGATGTCCTTGACGTTCGAGATCTTCGAATCCATAAGGAGCACGTAGGCGTCCTCGAGGACGGCCTCCTGGCGCTCGGTGTCGGTGACGAAGTAGGCCGAGAGGAAGCCCTTGTCGAAACGCATGCCCTCGGTGGTTTCGAGGGTGGTGTCGAAGGAGTTGGTTTCTTCGACGGTGACGACGCCCTCTGCACCGACCTTCTCGAATGCCTCGGCAATGAGCTTGCCGATCTCCGAGTCATTCGCGGAGATTGAAGCGGTTGCTGCGATCTGCTCGGTCGTTTCGACAGGCTTGGAGTCGTTGTGGAGCTGTTCGACGATAGCGGAGACAGCCTGGTCGATACCGCGCTTGAGAGCGATCGGGTTCGAGCCAGCTGCAACGTTACGGAGGCCTTCACGGACGAGTGCCTGAGCGATAACGGTTGCGGTGGTCGTGCCGTCACCTGCAACGTCGTCGGTCTTCTTTGCAACTTCCTTCACCAGTTCGGCACCGATGCGCTCGAACGGATCTTCAAGGTCGATTTCCTTTGCGACAGAGACGCCGTCCTTGGTGATGGTGGGGGCGCCCCACTTCTTGTCGAGAACAACGTTGCGACCCTTGGGGCCGAGGGTGACCTTGACAGTATCAGCGAGGAGGTTCAGGCCACGTTCCATGCCGCGACGTGCGTCCTCGTCGAAGTGAATGATCTTTGCCATTGGTGTGTATTTCCTTCCGCGGTGCGGATTGGGGATGGTGCCCGCGACGGACGGAACGCTGTTCATCTGGCCTTTCCAGATGCCGAACGTCCCTCACCTTCCCGCTGGTTTTATCACTCTGCCGTGGCGAGTGCTAACTCAAGTTTGGCACTCTCCCCTTTCGAGTGCAAGACGAGGCAAACAGGGTTCGCTGTAGGCGCAAACGGCAAAGTGGCCAGTCGATTTTCGACTGGCCACTCCTGCTAGTGTCGCGTTCGCACCTAGAGCGCGAAGGGGATTACCTCAGCAGAACGACAATATCTGAATCGCCGATGTTATTCGACTGCTGAACGTTCGTGATGCCCACAGCTTCGCCAACTGCTCGCGCGCTGGCTTCCAAGTTCGGGTCCTGGTAGTAAACGGTTGAATCCTCGGTCGTCCAACCGGTTGCGTTGCCCGTCGTCGCACCGGCAAAGCCTGCTGCGGTGAGCTCTTCGGCGGTCCGAGCAGCCAAACCGTTGCGGCCGGTACCGTTCAGCACTGAAATCTTCACGTTGGTATCAACGATGGGTTCGTTCGCCGGGGTGGGCGTTGATTCCGGTTCGGTTACCGGTTCCGACTGAGCAGATTCAGCCTGTTCAGCGGGAGCAGACTGAGTGGTTTCAGGTGTCGACTGAGCCGACTGCGCTTCGGATTGCCCCGTAGGGGCGACAGTCGTATTCGACGAGGTCGGCCTGTTCGTCAGAAGGCTACTTGCTCCCCAAGCCAGTAGGGGAACAACGATCAGAATGACTAGGAATGGCCAGACTGACTTCCACTTCGACGGCTGAGGGCGGTGCATACCGACAGGCATATCTTCGCCGGCAACATCAAATTCATCACGAGGGTTAACTGAACTCACCCTTTTAGCCTAACGTCACGCACGTTTCGATGCCGAAGAAGACACCGGCGCGCCGAGGCCTCGCCACGTATCACAATCGGATAAACATCGCGGATTCGATCGCACTAAGCTGAGCATATGAATGACGTTGCTCCTCAACCGCTTATCAATCTCATCGACCCCGGGTGGGCTGAAGCCTTGGCGCCCGTTGAAGACAAGATTCATGAGTTGGGAGTAATGCTCCGCAAAGAAATCAAAGCCGGGCACAACTATCTGCCCGCTGGTACGGATGTACTGCGAGCGTTCACCTACCCATTTAACGACGTGAAAGTACTGATCGTCGGTCAAGATCCATATCCCACACCCGGGCATGCGATGGGGCTCAGTTTCTCCGTCACTCCGGGGACACCGATTCCGCGGTCCCTCGTCAATATTTTCACCGAACTGGAATCGGACCTAGGCCTAGCGCGACCGACATCCGGTGACTTGACGCCGTGGGCGTGCGAGGGAGTCTGTCTGCTCAACAGAGTGCTCACGGTTCGCCCGGGTGCCCCAGGCTCGCACCAGAAACGCGGGTGGGAGGAGGTCACCGAATGCGCAATCGATGCTCTTGTTGCCCGCACAGATGACGAGGGCACACCACAACCGCTGGTGGCGATCCTCTGGGGCCGACCGGCACAGACGCTGGAACCGCGACTGAACCGCTTCCCGATCATCAAGTCGGCGCACCCATCCCCCTTGTCAGCCCGTCGTGGCTTCTTCGGTTCGAGGCCTTTCTCGAAGGCAAATGACCTTCTTCGGGCTCAAGGAGCAACGCCAATCAATTGGCAGCTCCCCTAAAACATCGGCACGGGAAACTGACATAGAGGCGACATTCTTCATCTCCGCCCCTTACACCCGTCTTTCAGATTTGGGGTTAATACCCAAAACATCGCCTCACACGACGAAGGCGTCACCTCTGGCACCCCACACCCCGACACGCCCGTCGATGAGGAAGCGAAGCCAGTTGGTGAGCGTCACTACCTGCACCCCACGCGACGCATCCAGGCTCAAACACACAAAACCGTCGCACCAGGTGCAGTCGGGGGCACAAAAACCAACCCCACGACCGCACCAACTACACCCCACGCGACGCAACCGGGCTTAAACACGCAAAACCGTCGCACCAAGTGCAGCTGGTGCACAAAAACCAACCCCACGACCGCACCAACTACACCCCACGCGACAAAACCCCACCAAAACAAACCAAACCGTCGCACCAAGTGCAGTCGGTAACTTGATGAGCTTGGATCGCAGATAACGACTGGGTTCACGCAGACGATTGGGGACATCTTGACTGACCACCCGACTGCAGATCGAAACGCCCGAGCCGATGAGTGTTTGGAAGGCTCGGCTTTGAGACGCTGATCAGGCCCGCACCTCTGGCCAAGAAACGAGCTCAACGTTGACGCGATTGTGACCCACGAGAGTTTGCACTCAGCGACGTGTATTCAGCCTACGACGCCCTCCGCGACCGCATCGATGTGAAAGTAGCAGTAATCCCGGACTAGGCCAGCAAGTTCTCAGACGACCAGTTCAGCGCGAGCTCGCCCCATGAAACATCTACGGATAAGTAGCGCTACGGGGCCAGATGTTCTTGCGCGCCTTCTCAAACCCGCCACCACCATCAGAGACCACCAATAACGGCGGGGCAATACGTTGCATTAAAGCAGTCCAAGCCCTAGAGTTCTCCGCTCTTGCCACATACCAGCCCAGCACGTAATCAGGCGTACAAGCAATCAACACCACTGCCTTACGCCCCAGGTGAATGCCATCAACAAACACTACGTCATGGACCTCATCCACCAGTGGGGCAAGCGGCCAGATACTCCACAAGTCCTTACAACGACGCCGAAACGATCTTCCCTGTCCCGCCATATCCACCTGCCTAGCACCAGATAACAACCAGGCAAGGAACTCCTCTAAACGCTTAGCACTGTTATCAATACTGCTAAGCCCACTAACGCTACAAGCCCGACAACGCCACCGCTGCCTCCCCGCACTGGTGTAACCATGACGCGTCATCTTCGCACTGCAAATAGGGCAAGAAGGAATACTCATGCACACGAACACAACACGAGCAACTCAAAACGCGACTTTACCGCGCCGTAACAGGCAAAACCCCACCCTCTACCAACACATCCTGTCCGACCTCGCAGTTGAGGCAAACCAACTCAAAACCCCAGTTTCGCCCACCACAGCAACGAAAACCCGGAACAAAAACAACACCAAATGTGGGTTAAACGACAAAATGTGTGTGTGAATCTCTCGATTTATGGGCCCTGAACTGGGTTAACGATGAAAATATAT
>NZ_JASOER010000042.1:0-841 GCF_030212665.1 Pauljensenia sp. UMB9872
TCTGGCAAAACCGCCAGCTAGAGCAGTTCTATCCGGTGATCTTCCTTGACGCGATGCGCGTCAAGATACGCGACGGCAACCGTGTGGTTAACAAAGCCTGCTACATGGCTGTAGGCGTAGACATGGACGGCATCAAACACATTCTGGGACTGTGGATTGCTGACAATGAAGGAGCCGCATTTTGGGCGTCAGTCTGCGCTGATTTGGCTAACCGAGGTGTTGAGGATGTGTTCATTGTCTGCTGTGATGGTCTTAAAGGCCTACCTGAAGCGGTAGAGGCGACTTGGCCAAGCTCGATGGTGCAAACCTGTATTGTCCACTTGATCCGAGCTGCGAACCGGTGGGTGTCCTACCAAGACCGCAAACCTGTCTCGAGCGCGCTACGTAAGGTCTACACCGCGTCGAATGAGGAAACCGCGCGTGCCGCACTCGATGCTTTCGAAGCCTGTGAACTCGGGCAGAAATACCCGCAGTCAGTCAAGGTCTGGCGTGATGCGTGGGAGCGGTTCATACCGTTCCTGCAGTTCCCGCCAGCAGCACGCAAGGTGCTCTACACCACCAACTCGATCGAGTCGCTCAACGCTGAACTACGTAAAGCCACTCGCAACAGGGGCCAATTCCCTAACGACAGGGCCGCGCTGAAAACATTGTGGCTAATGATTTGCAACATCGAAGACAAACGCGCTGCCCAACGCGCGAAGAAAGCCAAGCGCGATATTGAATGCAACGGCTATATTGAAGGAGCGAAAGCCAACGGCTGGAAACAAGCCATCAACCAACTAACTGTGGCATACCCCAACCGATTCGCTCAGTATTTATAAACCAAGCCCCCACACACAAA
>NZ_JASOER010000029.1:0-15447 GCF_030212665.1 Pauljensenia sp. UMB9872
TATATTTTCATCGTTAACCCAGTTCAGGGCCCATAAATCGAGAGATTCACACACACATTTTGTCGTTTAACCCACAAGTGAATCTGTACCGCTACGCCAGCAAACACCCCTCTTTTTCGCGAATCGTTTTGGCCCTGTTGATTGGAGTTGCCGGAGCGATTGCCATCCTCGCATCTCAACCTCCTTCAGGCGCGAGCCAGGTTTTCGGGCAGATTCTGGTTGGAGGAGCCCTCATCGCACTCACGGCCGGCTACCCAGTGGCGCTGACTGCCAGCCAAATAATCCGTGCGGTTAAAGCGGCAAGCGGCAAGGACCTGCCGGTTCTCGATGCGGGCCTGGACGTTTGGACGCTGTGCGTCATAGCAGTTTATGAGTTCGGATACCTAGGGTTCTTCAAAGAGGTTGTGCCGACTGCTGACTGGCACGTTCAGCTGGCAAACTACCAAACCCACGCGCCGATTTACACCCGGGCATGGCCACACGTGCTGTTCATCTCGCTACTGTTCGTAGTCGGGTTCCTCATTTTGCGCTTCAACGAGGCCAAGCAGTTGCCGCCCCTCGTAGTTGTGATTGCGATTGCGGGGCTCTACTTGGGCGTTGCATTCGGCCTGGTGTGGACTATCCAGATCACAACTTTTGAAAAGCCCTTAGACGCGCTGTTGATTCTTCCTTTGTTGGCTGTGCTTGCGATTGTGGTGAAAATAGTTGCGATCCAAGTTCGAGCCTACGAAGCGGATGAAGATAGACGAGGCCGCATCGATGGCTCCTCGATATTGAGCAAACTGGATGCAATGGTGGCTGATGCGAATCGCTGGCCTCTTCTAGGGTTTGTAGTGGCGCTCCCGCTACTTGCCGTGGTGGTCGGAATTCTAGCTTTGTTTGGTCAGTCGCCAAGCTTAGTGGTGCAAGCATTTACGCAGACCAGTGACTGGAACCTGTCACAGCAGGTTGCTCCCCAGAATGTGTATTTTGACGAGCACTACCTTTGCACTGTGGCAGCTGGCGGACATCGAGGGGTGGTAAAGCCGATTCGTATGGGCTTGCGTCATGGCCGGCCGGTAGTTGTCAATCGCCAGTTGCTTGTGGCAAATGCGTTTGAGCAGGTGCTGGAAGAGCGTGTGCCCAGAACTCATCGGGTTATTCGTCGCTTGTATGACACGTATGGCTTCCCGGTTGCCAAGCTGATCAGATCGCAGTGGGCGGCTGATGCTGTGTGGTTTTTGATGAAACCAGCGGAGTGGTTCTTCCTGGTCGTCCTCTATCTGAATGATCGTCATCCGGAAGATCGCATAGCCCTCCAGTACACGGTCTAACGGAGCCGTACACTTTTAACGCCCGTGTTTCGTGGATTTCGTGGACCGAGCACGGATTGAGCCAGGTTTCGGTTACTGGTTTTCTATGATCTTCCTGTTGGTTCAGCAATGCTGATCGGTTGTGAAGGGTCTGCTGAAGGTTTGATTGAGTCCGGGGGTTTATGTCGCCAGGGCGACGGCGCTTCTCGTTATGGTCTCGAACTCGACCGGTGTCAGCTTGCTGAGCCTGCGGGTAGCGGCGCTTCCTCGTCACGATCACCGACTGGATACCTGCGAGATGGCAGAGCCACCACACGCGCCGTTCACTGATCTTGTAGCCGAGGTCGTGCAGATCATCGGCAGAACTCGGTAGCCGCCTTCGGGGTCGTCTTCGTGGAGCTGGCGCAGCGCCCCGATGAGGTCTTCCTCCTCGACCTCGCGCGCGGATCTCAGGCTTTCAGCCATTGATAGTAGGCCTGTTCACTGAAGCCAAGTAGCCGGCACGTCACCGCGATCGGCACCCGAACCCGGGCTCCGGTCGCGGCCAGCTCTCGGACGAGCGGGTAGATCATTTTGGGGGCGTGATACGCGCCTTCGACAGATAGGCAGCCGCGCGACGTAGCACTTCGTTTTCCATCTCGAGCTCACGGATCCGTTTCAACGCGGCCGACATCTCGCGTCGCTCATCAGAATCGGTCGAGGGCGTCATCCCATACGACTGGAACCTGGAATCACGTACTTCAGGATTGCAGAGCAGACTTCGAGACCCCCAGATCCCTTACACCCTGGTTTTGCGCGATACCCGATTCAACAAGCGCGACCGCATCACGCTTGAACTCATCACTATAACGGGACATGGTGTTCATCCTTCCAGCACAGCCCCTCAGCTATGCAGTCTTGGACTCAACCAAACCTTCAGCAGACCCAGGATTATTCCGATGTAAACCATATTTCTTCCAGGCGGGACATAAGTCCAAATTCGCTTCAAAAATTCGGGTATGCTGAACTTAATTTTCGGATACCCGAAATTTTAGGAGAGATGAATATGGATAACATTGCCAAGATCCTCAGCGATGCCGGACTGGAAAATCCTGCAGTAACTGAGTACGTAGCGTACTGGGCTGGAATTACCGAACCCGCTGCCATTGAAGTCATTTCCGCAAAGGATGACGATCGGCTCATCGCCGAAGGCCTAGACACCGGTGAGATCGCGCCTGCGGGCGAGGGACTCTACTACTCCCGCTCCTACTACAAGGACACGGCGCGCAGCGAGGAACGCACCGTCGTAGCCACTCACAAGCCGCAAGAAGCCGGAATCTACAACAACTGGCACGACGCCACGGAAGTAACTGCCCGGCAGCTGGAAAGCATGAAGGGCGCCTCCCGGGGTAAAACCATGTACGTGGTGCCCTACCTGATGGCACCGCCGAAAGCGCCGCTAGAAAAGTGGGCTCGCGGGGTGGAACTTACCGACAACCTCACCGTGGTTCTTCACATGATCCGCATGGCCCGGGTTGGTGTAGAACACCTGAACAATTTGGAAGATTCGGGACAATTTGTGCGTGCAGTGCACGTGACCGGCGACCTGGAGAACTTGGGGCAGGGCACCGATAAGGATAAGCGTCTGTTTGCCACGGTAGCCGACGAACGCACAATTTTGCACTTCGGTTCCTCCTACGGTGGCAACGCGCTACTTGGGAAGATCGCCCACGGTCTGCGCCAAGCTTCTTACGACGGCTGGACTTCCGGGGAATTCCTTTCCGAACAGTTCATGCTGATCGGGATTAAGGATAAGCTCAAGGATCACACCTACTATGTGTGCGGCGGCTTCCCCTCAGCTTCCGGTAAAACCAACCTCGCTATGATGCTAGCCCCGGACGCCTTGGGCGAGCGCTACGAAGTTTACTTCTACGGCGATGACATCGTGTGGCTACGCGTTGGTGAAGACGGCAAGATTTACGGCATGAACCCCGAATACGGCGCGTTCGGCGTGGCAAAGGACACCAACTGGAAGTCTAATCCCACCGCCATGGACGCCATCAAAGAAGGCTCTAAGACGCTCTTCACCAACGTCGCTTACAACCCCGAAACCCAAGAGCTGTGGTGGGAAGGTAAGACCCCGGATTACCCCGAAGATGTTACCGGATGGCTGGATTGGAAGGGTGAAAAGATTTCCGACCGCCCGGCCGATCGGCAGCGCTCCGAGGCCAAGGGCGACGAGTGGGCACACCCCAATTCCCGCTTCACCACGTCTTTGGCTAACGTGCCCAACGTGGCCCCCGACTACGAAGAACCGCAAGGTGTGCCAATTGACGCCATCATCTTTGGCGGGCGAGTAAAGGACCGGGAGCCGCTTATCCGGGCAATCACCGACCTAACCGAGGGCGTTTACGACGGCTTGACCCTGGGCGCCCAGGCTACTTTCGCGGCCGAGGGCAAGGAGGGCGTGCTGCGTTACGATCCGATGTCGATGCGCCCCTTTATGTCCTACCCCGAAGGGGACTATGCGGCCCACTGGTTGAAGATAATTGGTTCCGCGAAGGAGCAGCCCATTTTTGCGCACGTGAACTGGTTCCAACGTGATCCGGAAGACGGTCACTTCCTCTGGCCTGGCTACCGCGACAACCTGCGGGCACTGCTTTGGCTGCTAGATGTTAAGGAAGGACGCGCTGAGGGCGTGCAAACGCCAGTAGGTATTTTGCCGAAAAAGGAAGAGTTGAATCTTGATGGTTTCGAAGGTGACGACGCCGATCTGGATAAGATTCTTTCCATCGACGCCGAACTGTGGAAGAAGGAGATGAGCTACCGCCGCGAACACCTTGCACAGTTCAAGAATCTTCCCGAGCAGATCTGGGCCGCGCACGAGCGCATAGAGCAGGCGTTTAACGCCTAAACGGCCACCTGGTTTTGCACTAGCGACGGGTGGATTTCCTCCAGGCGGGTTAATTCCAACGGGCAGCTACAATTCCTGTTGGGATTAACCCGCCACTTTCGTCGTAGGGGTCTGCTGAAGGTTTGGTTGAGTCCGGGGGTTTATGTCGCCACACGCGCCGTTCACTGATCTTGTAGCCGAGGTCGTGCAGATCATCGGCCAGAACTCGGTAGCCGCCTTCGGGGTCGTCTTCGTGGAGCTGGCGCAGCGCCCCGATGAGGTCTTCCTCCTCGACCTCGCGCGCGGATCTCAGGCTTTCAGCCACTGATAGTAGGCCTGCTCACTGAAGCCAAGTAGCCGGCACGTCACCGCGACCGGCACCCGAACCCGGGCTCCGGTCGCGGCCAGCTCTCGGACGAGCGGGTAGATCATTTGGGGGGGGCGTGAAATGCTATTCGCTCGACAGTCCAGTAGGAATCCTTACTGGCGCGCATTGCGGATACGTGAGCCGACTGCTCCCACAGCAAGGCCTACGAGTGCGATCGCAAGGTAGCCCCAAATGTTATCGCTACTGGTTTGAATGTTCTTTGGCGGCGCAGGAGTGTTTTCTGCAGTTAGAACGCTTTGGGTGTCGCGGCCAGAGACAATGTTGTCGATCCACTCTGCGGTGCCTGCAACTGTAGTGATTGCAGCACTAGGGGAGGGCAGGTCCGGGTCCCCATTGGCAGTTCCAGCGGTAGCAAGTCCCGCAAGCTTTCCGTCGACAAAGAACGGGCCACCAGAGTCACCGCCCTGCATGCCAGCTCTAGAAACTGACTGCACATCCAAGATAGAGGTTTCGATCCTAGGCTGTATGGAGTTGTCGGCTGGGGCCTCTTTCATTCCCTCAGGATTAGACTCGGTTTGGCCGGATTGCGACATTCCAGGTTCTGACTGTAGAGCCTGTGGTGGGGCAGTCTCTGTAGATGCATCAGCGCCGGTAGGGGCCTTGGAATCTGAAGGAGTTTCGGGAGCACTCGGCGTGTCAGAACCGGAAGGCGCGCCACCTAGTAGTTCTTTGACAACCATTTTGGCCATTGGTAGCTGTCCGGATCGTGCCATTGACGAGCTGCTACTCCAACCGTAAAGAGTTCCTGTCTGTCCCGGAGTTGGAATATCGTGGGAGATTTTTGCGGGGGTTGCGTTACTGACTTTTTCAGTCAGGTGAAGTAACCCCGCGTCAGATGTGGGCGAAAGAGCCCAAGAGTCAGCGTTGTAGACCTTCCCAGCGATGCGTGCTTGGGTTCCTTCATTGTTGACTGACTCTAGACAGTGGCGCGCTGTGAGTACCCACTGGTCGGCAACGAGTGTTCCCGTGCAGTCACCAAAGTTGCCGATTTTGCCCATTTTGAGCGCGGCAACGGAACTGCTTTCCGCATTTTCTGGCGCCGGCTCGCCATATTCGAGTGCGAGAGCCGGGGTGGCAGTCATGAGCAGGGTGGTGCAGGCAATGGCCGCGATCGAAAAAGATGATTTTTTCACGGTTAATTCTCTTTCTTGGAAGGAACAATGGCCTTGATCGTGGTGGCAACGAGTTTCTCAGCAGGACCCTGTCCTACAAACTTCTTCCAAAGGCTGGCTGCGACGAGGAAAAACACGATGAAACCGGTTGCTGACACAGTCGAATGCAACGCGATGTTTTGCTGCCAGTAGAAAGCGGTAAGAATGTGCAGAATGTAAATGGTGAGCGACATTGTTCCCATGGCTGCGAAAGGATAGGCCACGATCCGAGAGTGGTCTCCTACAATCAGGCACAGGTGAATCACTACGGCCGCAACGGCAACGGCGAGGATAATTTCGCCTACGACGCCGGTGTGACCGGTAAAGCTGAGCCAGCTGGGAATGTTTGGGTCAAATCGGAAGTAGATGCCGATAGCAGCGATGACAACGCTGATAGCGGTGACGATCCAGCTCAGTCGAGTGTGAGGGTTGCTGTTCGCAGCGGAGTTGCGCTGTAGTCGGCCACGCAGGTACACATCGAAAAGAAGCATGCCACCGATGAAGTATGCAATCCATGCCAATAGCGGATAAATCTGTGGCAGTTCGATGGGGGCGTAAACGATTGTTGCGGCGATTGTGGCGGCAATAAATAGACCGAGCCTCCACCATGTTCCCAATGCGGGCATCCAGGAAACTAGGATCATTACTAGACCCATTACGATGAGAACCACTTGGATTTGTCCACCCACGGGCAATAGGGCCAGGCCGATGAGGATGATTAAAGCGCCTCGGGCTATCAGCCGCAAGAAAGTGGTGCTGGTGTAGTTTCGTCCGATAATCATCATCGTCGCGCCGGCGATGACGGCAAATAATGATGCGGGTAGGCCAGAGAGTATTACTTTGGTACTCCAAAGTAGCGAGGCCATGTGGATAACTATCATTCCGATGATCGCGAGTGAGCGCGCTACATCAAGCCCCACGATTCGTGAAGGTTTAGACACTCAGTTCTCTCCTTTACTCATACTTTAGAGAACTGTTCTTTGGTTAAACATGCTCTCTAAAACCGACGTGTCAAAACGACTATCTATAAATAACTGCCAAATCTGGCAAAATATTTAGAGAATTCTGAGTGTCTTCTGAATTTTATTTTGACAGTTTGCGATAGCAAAAGCTATCTATATAAACGGACGTAGCCACAGGGGAAATTCCCCTGTGGCTACGTCCGTTGTATATCAGTGGGTTGCGCCTTAACTAAAAGGCGACCTCACTGTGCAGCTGCGATCGATTCCTTAGCTGCCGCAACAACGTGGTCAGCATCGATGCCGTATTCCTTGAACAGGAAGTCACCGGGTGCCGAGGCACCGAAGTGTTCGATGGAGACTGCGCGACCTGCATCGCCAAGATAGCGGTACCAGGGCATAGCAATACCGGCTTCGACGCTAACGCGAGCCTTGACCGCCGACGGCAGAACCTCTTCGCAGTAGTCGGCGTCCTGCTGCTCGAACCAGTCGAGGCAGGGAACGGACACGACGCGAGCCTTCACGCCTTCACCCGCGAGTACTTCGCGGGCTTCGAGTGCCACGGAGACCTCGGAACCGGAAGCCATGATGATGACGTCCGGGGTGCCCTCGGTGTCGGCGAGCACGTATGCGCCACGGACGAGGCCGTCAGCGGTGGCAAGTTCGGTGCCTTCACCGCGTGCCGGGTTCGGCAGGTTCTGACGGGAGAGAACCAGGGCAGCCGGGTGACGTTGCTCGAGGACTGCCCGCCATGCGGCTGCGGTTTCGGTTGCATCGCCGGGGCGAATCACTGCGAGGTTCGGGATTGCACGGTAGGAAGCGAGGTGCTCGATTGGCTGGTGGGTCGGGCCGTCTTCGCCAACGCCGATGGAGTCGTGCGTCCACACGTAGGTGACGGGCAGATCCATGAGGGCTGCGAGGCGGACAGCGCCACGCATGAAGTCGGAGAACACGAAGAACGTGCCACCGTAGGGGCGGGTGAGGCCGTCGGCTGCGATGCCGTTCATGATGGCGCCCATGGCGAATTCGCGGACACCGAAGTGCATGTTGCGACCGAATTCGTTGCCCTGGAATGCGTCGGAGGATGCGCCTTCCGGCAGGAAGGAGGGTTGGCCCTTCATGTAGGTGTTGTTCGAACCTGCAAGGTCAGCAGAACCACCCCAGAGTTCCGGAACAGCTTCGGCGATCGCGTTGAGGACTGCGCCCGATGCTGCACGGGTTGCGACTGCCTTGCCAGCTTCGAAGGTCGGCAGTGCTTCTTCCCAGCCTTCGGGGAGCTTGCCGGACTGCAGACGCTCAAGAAGCTCTGCGCGCTGGGGGTTCGCTGCCTTCCATGCCTCGAAACGTGCGTCCCAATCCTTGCGGTATTCGGCGCAACGCTTGGCAACGTTCGCACGTGCAGCTTCGACTGCCTCAACGTCGACGTCGAACATCTTCTCCGGGTCAGCTCCGAGGGCTTCCTTGAGACCGGAGAGTGCTTCGCCACCGAGCTTGGAGCCGTGGATGCCACCAGTGTTGGTCTTGCCGGGGGTCGGCCAGCCGATCAGGGTGCGAACTGCGATGATGGACGGCTTGTCGGTTTCGGCCTTGGCAGCGTCGAGTGCCTCGGAGAGGGCTGCGACGTCTTCGGTGTAGGAGCCATCTTCCTGTAGCCAGTTGACGCGCTGGACGTGCCAGCCGTAGGCCTCGTAGCGTGCTAGGACGTCTTCGGAGAAGGCGATCTTGGTGTCGTCTTCAATGGAGATGTGGTTGTCGTCCCAGATGAGGGTCAGGTTGCCGAGCTTCTGGGTGCCTGCAAGCGAGGAGGCTTCAGCGGAGACGCCTTCTTCGAAGCAGCCGTCGCCAGCGAGCGCGTAGACGTTCGTGTCGAAGACGGATTCGCCGAGGGCAGCTTCCGGATCCAGCAGGCCGTGCATGCGTCGCGATGCCATTGCGAAGCCGACGGCGGAAGCAATGCCGGTGCCGAGCGGGCCGGTGGTGATTTCGACGCCCTTGGTGTGGCCGTACTCCGGGTGACCCGGGGTCAGGGAGCCTGCGGTGCGCAGGGTCTTGAGGTCATCGAGCTCGAGGCCGATGCCTGCTAGGTAGAGCTGGACGTACTGGGTGAGTGAGGAGTGACCTGCCGATAGGACGAAGCGGTCTCGGCCGAGCCAGCGATCATCCTTCGGGTCAATGTGCATGTGGCGCTGGTAGAGCAGATATGCGGCCGGTGCGATGGAAATCGCGGTGCCTGGGTGTCCGGATCCTGCCTGTTCAACGGCGTCTGCAGCAAGAATTTTTGCCGTGGTCACTGCACGGTCATCAATTGCGTCCCACTTGAGTGTCACTTCGGCCTCCAGCCGGGTTAGGCCCCATCATTGGGGCATTCTTTTTACGGTTGTTAGTTTAGCGAAAGAAAATCGAAAAGTTGAGGGGAAAGACTGCTCACTTGTGCACGTGTCGCTGGCAATTGTTCTCCCTCAGACACGTGCCTACCTAAGCAGATGGCCTAAACGCCTAGCTAGAGTGTGTCTCATTCGAGCCTCGCCCTCGTCCTCGGTTCACGAGGCCGCCCACCGGTGTGGGAACACATGGGCCTTCGTAGGGCGGGTATTTGCGGGTCTAGGGTCGGAGTGCCACTAGGCTGAGTGCGTGAGCGAAATCGGTGAGTACATTGACGAGTGGCTTGGCTATTTGCGGGTTGAACGAGGTTCATCAATCAACACGGTTTCCAACTACAAACGCGATATTGAGCGCTATCGCTTAGACCTTGAAAGTCACGGGATTAGCGAGCTGAAAACGATCAAATCTGCTGATATCGAACGTCACCTCGCCGACCTGAGCGCAGGCACGGTGAGTGGCAAGCCAGCGGCGGCCTCGTCAATTGCGCGGGCAAGTGCTGCGATTCGTAGCTTCCACACATTTGTTTCGGCGACCAGCCCCGACATTTATAATCCGGCCGCTCGCATTACTTCGCCGAAACAGGGGAGTCACCTCCCTAAAGCACTATCAGTTGAGCAGGTGAGCGCGTTGCTTGACGCTGCCCGAGTCGGAGATGACGTGACCAGCCTGCGCGACAGTGCACTGTTGGAATTGCTCTATGCGACAGGAGCGCGCGTTTCAGAGGCTGTCGGTCTTGCACTTGACGATCTTGACCTTGACGAAGAACTTCCCGTTATCCGCCTCTTTGGTAAAGGGCGTAAGGAACGCATTGTGCCCCTCGGCTCGTACGCGAAAGTGGCAATCGAGGCGTACATTGTGCGCTCCCGTCCTGTGCTTGCCCAGCGCGGGCAGGGGAGTCCCGCTCTGTTTTTGAATTCACGAGGCCGGGCGCTTTCACGTCAAAGCGCATGGGAAATAATCCAGCGCGTCGCAGGCAGGGCTGGGATTGATGAAGACGTTTCACCTCATACATTGCGCCATTCATTCGCAACGCATTTGTTGGAAGGTGGAGCATCAATTCGTGACGTCCAAGAACTACTTGGCCACGCATCAGTGCAAACAACCCAGATCTATACACGAGTCACACCAACAACATTGAAAGAGGTCTACCAGCTGGCACATCCGCGAGCGAAGGCCACCCACGCGAACTAGCGAACATGAACTAACATTGAGGTGTGACGAAAGACGTGCAGCCAACATTGAACGGTGACATCGCAGGTGACACCGAAAGTTTTCCGATTCCAGCACCCCTGAACGGACATGGTCCGGCCAGGGTGATTGCCGTATGCAATCAAAAAGGTGGTGTCGGCAAAACCACCACCACAATTAACTTGGCTGCAGCTCTTGCCGAATACGGTCGAAAAGTACTGATCGTCGACCTCGATCCCCAAGGTGCCGCATCCGTTGGTCTTGGAATCAACACCTTGGACATGGATTGCACGATCTACAACCTGTTGCTTGACCCCAAAGCAGATGTCCGCTCCACTATCTGCCACACCTCGCTTGACGGCCTCGACATTATCCCCGCCAACATCGACCTGTCAGCGGCAGAAGTCCAACTGGTCAACGAAGTGGCCCGCGAATCCGCGCTGGCGCGCGTCATCCGTCATATTGAAGACGACTATGATGTGATCTTCATTGACTGCCAGCCGTCGCTGGGTCTGCTTGCAGTAAATGCTCTGACCGCCGCGCACGGCGTGATCATTCCCGTCGAAACCGAGTTCTTCGCTCTTAGGGGCGTTGCCCTTCTTGTGGACACCATTGAAACTGTCCGCGACCGCATTAATCCGCGTTTGAAGATCGATGGAATCATCCCGACGATGGTCAATCTGCGCACCTTGCACTCGCGTGAGGTTCTTGCTCGCCTCGATGAGAGATTCGGTGATCTTGTCTACACCACGCATATTGCTCGTACCGTGAAGTTCCCTGACGCGTCGGTCGCAACCGAGCCGATTATTACCTACGCGCCCAATCATCCAGGTGCTCGTGCATACCGTCGTCTTGCACGTGAGGTCGTAGCCCGTGGTGACGCCGCCTGAGCCCAGCGCAGTCGAACAGGGGGCGATAGATGACTTCCGCGTCACCCTAGACGTTTTCGAGGGACCATTTGACCTTCTCCTTCAGCTGATCACGCGCAAGCGTCTTGACATTACTCAAATATCGCTGGCCGAGGTCACCGACGAGTTCATCGCTCATATGCGGATCTTTCCAGATCTGTCTCGTACTACCGATTTCTTGGTCGTCGCGGCGACACTTCTCGATATCAAAGCAGCGTCGCTTTTACCACGAACTGAAGCTGACCCAGATATCGCATCTGAAGACCTAGAGGCACGCGACCTCTTGTTCTCACGCCTGTTGCAATACCGTGCTTTCAAAATGGTGGCAGCTGACATTGAATCAGTATTGGATGACAACGCCGGCTACATTCCTCGCCAGGTTCCGCTTGAACCCCAGTTCGCGGCCCTCCTCCCAGAATTAAAGTGGGAGGTTCGCCCGAACGACCTGCTCAACGCCGCGGTCCGCGCATTTACAACCGTCGCCCCTGAAGTGGTCACCACGCACCTTCACGACCCGGTCGTTCCGGTGCGCGAGCAAGCACGTGTTGTTGCAAGCACATTGAAACACCACTCTCGCCTTACGTTTGCCGATCTGGTGGCGGACGCCGAGTCGCGCGCCGTTGTCATTTCCAGATTCCTTGCCGTTCTCGAGCTGTTTAGAAGGCGCGCGCTCGAGGTCGCTCAAGAGGAACCGCTTGGAGAACTCATCCTGACCTGGACGGGCACTGACGACACAGACATTGACATTGATGAAGCAGAATATGGGGCTCACCTCGACAAGGAACAGGAGACCAACAATGACTGACACCGGCGAAATGTCAGGCTACGAAGAACTCTTCGCTCCGCTCGAAGCTATCCTGATGGTCGCTCCAGAACCCGTGGATGTTGGCGACCTAGCTGAAGCTCTCCACGTCGATCCCCAAACAGTGCATGACGCCCTTTGTGCCTTATCGGCCTCGTACCGCGGAGAAAACGGGCAGAGAACTGCAGGTTTCGAACTACGCCAAACTGGGGGAGCATGGCGAATCTACTCCGCGAGGCGCTGGGCCAGCCTCGTTGGGCGCTTCATTGTGGGCAGTGCCCAGTCGCGTCTTTCACAGGCAGCACTGGAAACTTTGGCCGTCGTTGCCTATCGCCAGCCAATCTCAAGGTCGCGTATCTCGCACATTAGAGGCGTGAACGTTGACGCCGTAGTGCGTACGCTTGTAGCTAGAGGTCTGATCGAAGAAGTCGGTGAGACAGATTCGGGCGCGCACCTGTACGGAACGACGCGCGAATTCTTAGAAAAGATGGGTTTTCAATCCCTGGATGACCTGGTGCCCTTGGCACCGTATTTGCCCGACAGTGATGAGCTGGACGAACTGGAGGAACAGCTGTGAGGAACGATCCCTACATTGAGGGCGGTATTCGCCTGCAGAAGGCACTGTCTCAGGCGGGAATCGCTTCGCGGCGCGTTGGAGAAGACATGATCGCGGCCGGACGCGTTCAGGTCGATGGTCAGGTTGTGCGTTCCCAGGGCATGCGCGTTGATCCAACGAAGCAGGTCATTCACGTTGACGGCGAGCGCGTGTTCTTCTCAGACACGAAGCCGATCGTCTTGGCAATCAACAAGCCCGTCGGCGTTGTCTCCACGATGTCTGACCCCGAAGGTCGCCCGACTCTCTTAGACCTGATCGCAGACTACCCGGAGCGCCTGTACCACGTCGGTCGACTCGATATCGACACATCCGGCCTTCTGCTACTGACGAACGATGGGGAACTCGCGAACCGTCTGACCCACCCCTCGTACGAAGTCCCGAAGACCTACGTTGCCCGTCTGCACGGCGAAGTGAAGCCTTACATTCGTCGCACGTTGCTTGACGGAATCGAGCTGGAAGACGGTCCGATCGCCGTTGACTCTTTCCGCGTTGTCGATACCTACGGTGACATCACGACCGTTGAGATCGTCGTTCACGAAGGTCGAAACCGCCTGGTTCGTCGCATGATGGACGAGGTTGGCTTCCCGGTTCGTGAACTCGTGCGCACCGCATTTGGCCCGATCCACCTGGATCGCCTGCAACCGGGCACCACACGTCGCGTGAAGGGCAACGCTCTGGTCGCTCTGTACTCTTCCGTGGGTCTCTGATGCCCACTCGGCCTATCGCCACAACCGGCCCGATCCTGATTATTGGATCGGGCTTGCTGGGCGCTTCGCTCGGATTGAATCTCCGCGCGGCAGGTGTCGACGTATATCTCGAGGATTCGTCCCCAACTTCATTGCGCCTCGCGCAAGATATCGGTGCTGGCATCCCATTTTCCGAGGCCAGCGATGTCACACCCGCCTTGGTTGTTGTGGCTACGCCACCGGATGTTGCAGACGTCTGCGTAGTCGAGGCCTTGCAGCGATTCCCGTCCGCGTTCGTTACGGATGTTGCTTCAGTAAAGAAGGCCGTTGCACAGGGGGTGCTTGAAGCTGGCACCGCAAAGGGCGATCCAACGCTCGCTTCACGCTACGTTGGTTCGCACCCTATGGCAGGTCGTGAACGATCAGGCGCCGGCGCCGCCGATGCTGACCTGTTCTACGGTCGCCCATGGGTTGTCGTCGCACACGAAACCTCGGATCCAACAGCAGTCCTCGCCGTGCGCACTCTGGCAACTGACGTCGGATCTGTTCCCTACGAAATGGATGCGTCGACTCACGATGAGTCGGTGGCGCTTGTCTCTCATGTACCACAGTTGGTGTCATCCCTGATCGCCGCACGTCTTGAAGAGGCACCTTCTGAATCAATGAACCTGGCGGGGCAGGGACTACGTGATACAACCCGTATCGCTGCCTCGGACCCTCGCCTGTGGACCGCGATTCTAGCCGGTAATGCCGGACCTGTTGCCTCGATTCTTACAGCTTTGCGCCGTGACCTCGATGATCTGATCGTTCACCTGGGTGCTGCGAACCAGCGTGGTCCCCTTCGCGGTGGCAGCGTCGGAGCCGTCAACCGCGTTATGGAAGCAGGCAACAGGGGAGTGTCGCGTATTCCTGGCAAACACGGTGGAGCCCCCAGTCGCTACGGCGAACTCGAGGTGCTGATTCCCGACACGCCCGGTGCTCTCGGCCGACTTTTCAGCGAGCTTGGCGAGATTGACATCAACATTGAAGACCTTGTGCTAGAGCATTCTGCTGGTCAGCAGGTGGGCCTCGCTCGAATCATGATTGATCCGGCGCGCGTTGGTGAAGCTGAGGCTGACTTGGAACGTCGCGGATGGCGACTCATCAACTACTCGAACTGAAACATGGGTATGGAGGACACAATGACTTTCACTGATGACTCTCGACGCGACGCTATTAGCCACGTTGGCATCACTATCGCCATCGATGGTCCCGCAGGGTCCGGTAAGTCAACGATCTCCAAAGCTCTTGCCTCACGTCTGGGCATTGGCTATCTCGATACTGGCGCGATGTACCGCGCACTCACGTGGTATGCGCTCGATCGTGAGATCGATCTTGATGATCAGAAGAGAGTCCGCGCTCTGGCTGACGAAATGCCACTGATCATGGACTCTGATCCGGTCAGCCCAGTTTTCCATGTCGGCGCCACGGACGTGACAGCGGCGATCCGTGAACCTCGTATTGCGTTGGCCATTCCGAAGGTGTCGACGAACCTACCTGTTCGAAAGTGGATGGCAACCGAACAGCGTCGACGCATGATGGAGGCCCGCGCTAACGGTTCCGGCATGATTGCTGAAGGTCGAGATATTACGACCGTTGTCTGTCCCGATGCTGACGTGCGAGTTCTTCTTCTTGCTGATGAGGAAGAACGCCTCCGTCGACGCACATTGGAACTTCACGGGAAGGTCACTGACGAACTTTTGGAGTCTGTCCGCGACCAAGTGGACAAACGAGACGCTGCCGATTCCAAGGTTTCTGAGTTCATGACACCAGCCGAAGGCGTAAATGTCGTCGACTCTACTGGTCTGGGAATCGATGGTGTCGTGGAGGAAATCCTCAAGCTGATCGACGCTGATCTTGCATCGAGGATGTGACAAAAGCCGTTTTATTGTCGTGGGACTGCTCCCAAGTGGAATTTAATTCCACAAGTGGGCTATGATCGTCAAGTCAATAAAACGACAGTAAAACCAAATACGGGCTATGGCGCAGTTTGGTAGCGCACTTGACTGGGGGTCAAGGGGTCGTGGGTTCAAATCCCGCTAGCCCGACGTTCCGCCCGGAGTTGTTTAGTAGCAATTCCGGGTTTTTGGGTTAATACCCAAAATTAGTTGCTTATGGTGGCGTGTTGTTAGTTTCTGAGCCAGCCTTTGCGGATGGTGAGGCC